>CAZBII010000020.1:0-41529 GCA_964491665.1 uncultured Moraxellaceae bacterium | reverse complement strand
AGCTAGGCAAAAATTCCACAAGCCACATCATTCCCACATTTTATCCACAAGTTATCCCCGGAAAATCGCCTTGCGACCCCCACATTCACGCACTATCTTGTATATCAACGATAAGCAAACACCCAGATATAGTGGCTAGCCGCTTGGCAGGCCGGGGCGCTTTTTCGCCTGTGAATAACTGTGCACAACCCGTAATCAACCGATCTACACCCACAATAACTATAACCGTCAAAACCGCGCTAACATGGCCCCGCATCGTCCCCGCGATTGCGGGGCTTTTTTTTGTCGCCAACTCCGGGAGCCCTCGTTCATGCCTGCCAAATCCACCCCCCACGATCCCACGCGCTGCCGGTGGTGCGGCACTGATCCGCTCTATCAGCAGTATCACGACGAGGAATGGGGCGTGCCGGTGCGCGACGACCAGCGCATGTTCGAGTTCATTATTCTGGAAGGTGCCCAGGCCGGTCTCAGCTGGATCACCATTCTGCGCAAGCGCGAAAACTATCGCGCCGCCTTCGATAATTTCGATCCCGAAAAAATCGCCCGCTACACGCCCGCCCGTCTTGAAAAGCTGTTGCTGAATCCCGGCATCGTGCGCAATCGCCTGAAAGTGGAAGCAGCTGTGCGCAACGCCCGCGCCTATTTGAACATTCAGGAGAAACAGGGTAGTTTCTCGGACTACCTCTGGCAGTTCGTCGATGGCGAACCGGTGCAGAATTCCTGGGCCAGCATGAAGCAGGTGCCCGCCTCCACCCCCCAATCGGACCAGATGAGCAAGGCGCTGAAAAAAGCCGGTTTCAATTTTGTTGGCAGCACCATCTGCTATGCGCACATGCAGGCAACCGGCATGGTAAACGATCACACGGTGGACTGTTTCCGTCACCAGGAGTGCAGAAAACTTGCGAAGAAAAGAAAAAGATAAAAAAGATAAGCCGGTTTCAAAAAGAAAAATCCTGCCTGCGCTGTTGTTGTGTTTTTTCTTCGGAATTTTTGGCACCCACCGTTTCTATGTGGGCAAGGTGAACAGCGGCATTCTGATGATGCTGACGCTGGGCGGTCTGGGTTTCTGGGTGGTCATCGACATGATCGTGCTGGTACTCGGCCGCTTCACCGACATCGAAGGGGCCGAGCTGAAAACCTGGACCTGATTCCGGCGCCGATTGTCAGCGCCGGAACAGCGCCGCCACTCCCACCGGCGACGGCTTCAGTCCTTCCACTTTTTCCGCCGAGCGAATTGCCTGCGTGTTGATGCGAGTGATGCGGCCGTCGCCGAAAGGCGTTGAGCCGGCGGAGCTGTTCACTACAAACCCCACCGCCAGATGCCGCGACGGATCACACCAGGCACCCGATCCCATGAAGCCGAAATGTCCGAATGCGTTGGGCGTGCGCGGCCCCATGGTGAAGACGCGGTGATAGCCCAGCCGCCAGTGCATGGGGATCGGCACCACCTGATCGATGCGGCGGCTCTGCACCCGGCTGATGTCGCGAATCCGCTGCGATGACATCAGACGCACGCCATCCAGTTCCCCTTCGTTCGCCATCACCGCATACAGGCGCGCCAGCGAGCGCGCGGTGAACATGCCGTTGGCGGCGGGAATGCAGGCTTTTACCACTGCGTCGTCGTTGAAACTGAAACGCGCCATGCCGGACGGGCCCAGACCGCGAATGATGTTGTCCGGGTCGACGCCCACCAGCCGCACCACGCCGCGCATGGCCTTGGCCTGCAGACGCGACTGGAAGCCGGCCAGACGTTTGCGGCGGGCGCTGTCATGTTCGGTGGGCGGCTGGCTGGAGCGCGGGAAGGTGGCAAGAAAGGCGCGGCGGTGGAACTGGTCTTCCGGCAGGCCGACATAGAGTCCGTCCAGCCCGAGCGGGTCCGCCAGTTCACTCTTCAATACTTCGGCAAAGGTTTTGCCGGTGACGCGCTGGATCAGTTCGCCCACCAGCCAGCCGTAGGTAATCCCGTGATAGCCGTGCATCTCGCCGGGCCGATGGCTGGGCGTGGCGGCGGCGATCCGGTCAGTCATGTATTCCCAGTCGGTCATGCGGCTGGCGTCGTCGATCATGCCGCGAATGTCGAACAGGCCGGCCTGGTGGCAGAGCAGATGCAGCACGGTGATGTCGCCCTTGCCGCCCTGGGCAAACTCGGGCCAGTAATGCGCCACCGGTTTGTGATAATCGATCAGGCCACGGTCGGCCAGCACATGCAGCAAGGTGGACGCCACGCCCTTGGTGGTGGAAAACGACAGCGCCAGCGTGTCCTGCTCCCAGGGATTGCCCTCGCTGTCGCGGCTGCCACCCCAGATATCCACCACACACTCGCCGCGATGATAGACCGCTACCGCCGCCCCTGCGGTGCCATTCGGACGCAGCTGCCGGTTCAATTCGGCGGCCACGCTGGCAAACGCCGGATGCACATATCCCTGAATCATGCCAATACCCTCAGTCCTGAAGTGAAGTTGTGGTGCTTGTTATGCTGCATCCGGTTCAGCGAAAAATGCTTTCAGCTGATCCCGCATGTCTTCGTTGAGAAAACAGGTGATGAATTTGCCGTTGCGCTCCACCCGGATCAGATCGGCATTCACCAGCTCCTTGATATGGTGGGACACGGTAGGCGCCCCCACATTCAGGGCGTTGATGAACTCGGTCAGACCGCAACCGCACATATCCTTGGAATCCATCTGCCGGCGCTGCACCAGTTCCTGATAGATCTGCAGCCGGTTGGGATGGGACAACGCCTTGAAGGCCTTTGCCAGTTGCCGGGGGTCCGCCACGGGAGTCGCTCCTGAAAACTTCCACACTTCGACAAGTATAGAAATATTATCCGGCCGGCGCACTGGCTATAATGGCGCCCCGTTCCCGCCGCCTGTGATACGAGAATTCCCATGCTTGCCGACAGTTACCAGAACCGCTTCAGTGGCATCGACCGCCTGTATGGCAGGGGCGCGCTGGACATCCTGCGCCAGCGCCATGTGGCCGTGGTGGGGATTGGCGGCGTCGGGTCCTGGGCGGCGGAGGCGCTGGCCCGTTCCGGCGTGGGGGAAATCACCCTGTTCGACCTGGACGACATCTGCGTATCGAACACCAATCGCCAGATCCACGCCAGTACCGACACCTTCGGCCAGATGAAGGTGGATGTTATGGCGGCGCGCCTGAAGGCCATCAATCCTGAGCTGATCGTGCATCCGGTGGCGGACTTTGTAACCGCCAGCAACGTGGCCGAGAAACTCGACAAACGTTTCCACTTTGTCCTGGACGCCACCGACAAGGTCAAGCACAAGACCGCCATGATCGTGCACTGCAAGCGCAACAAGATTCCCATTTATGTGGTGGGCGGCGCCGGCGGCCAGACCGATCCCACCCGCATCCACCACGCCGACATCACCCGCGCCGAGCAGGACCCGCTGCTGGCGCTGGTACGCAAGAAACTGCGGCAGAATCATGGCTATTCCAGCAACCTGAAGCGGCGTTTCAGCGTGGAATGCGTGTATTCCGACGAGCCGCTGGTGTTCCCCCAGCCCGACGGCAGCGTCTGCCACACCCGCCCGGAACTGGACGAGGAATCCGGCAGCATCCGCCTGGACTGCGCCGCCGGCTTCGGTGCCTCCACCTGCGTCACAGCCACCTTTGGCTTTGTCGCGGTTTCCCGTATCATCAGGAAACTGCTGGACAAGGCTCGCAAGGCTTCCGACGCTAGCGAAACGTGACAAAGTTCACCTGCCAGCAGCGCGGGACATAACTACAATCAAAACTGACCTGTATCTGTGGAATCTCCATGACTTCATTGTTGCGCAACACTGTTCTGACGCTGGTAACCGGCACCCTGGCCACCCTCTCCGCTTCTTCTTTTGCAGCCCTGACCAAATACGCCGTGGTTGACGGCAGCAGCCAGGAAATCGTGCTGGAAGAAAACACCAGACTGACCCGCGCCGGCAGCGCCGACCGCCACTATCAGGGCACCCTGAAGGATTCTCCCGACAGCTGGGTGAGCGCATCCATCATTGACGGCCAGTGGGAAGGCCTGGTGTCCCACAACGGACAGCTCTTTCTGCTGGGCTCGCTGGCCGACTCGCCGCAACAGTCCCAGTCCAGCGCCCGCTTCGCCGCCGCCACCATCGACAGCAGCACTGGCCTCGGCAACTGCGGCATCGGCCACCATCCGATCCTGAAGAGCAGCGCTCTCAATTCCCAGGGGCTCACCGCCAACGCGCTGGTGAACAAGGCCATCAGCGTGAATTTCCCTTCCTACTGTGCACAAACCATCGACGGCGTGTGCATGGTGGCGGAACTGAGCGTGCTGTTCGACGGCGATTTCATCGAGACATTTCCGTCCAACTACCCCAGCAAGGCCGACAGCATCCTCAACGCGGTGGACGCATTCTACAAACAGGAACTGAAGATCGTGTTCCAGACGCTGAATGTGGACATCAACAGCAATCCGCGTTTCACTACATCGCGCGATCCGGGCGACATTCTGGACGATATGTACGATGACCGTTACTACAACCGGACGACTGCCTTCGATCCGAACAAGCGGTCGATCCTGCATCTGGTGTCGGGGCGGGATTTTCTGTATGGAAGCGAGGACGATGTGGTGGGTCTGGCGAACTCGCCGGACTACCGCAATGGCGCTTATCCCAGTACATTCGAGCCCGTGCTGTGCGACAGCGGCGGCGCGGCGGTCAGTACTTCGCAAGTCGTAGCGGCCAGCACCCAGCTGACCTCGCTGGTCATGATCCATGAAATCGGCCACAACTTCGGCGCCGACCATGACGGCGAGTCCGGTGGCATCGCCACCAGCTGCACCGACCCCACCAAGGTCATGTACCCCAGCCTGAGCCAGAGCATGAACAGTTTCTCCACCTGTTCAAAGGACACCATCGCCACCAACATCAACAAACTCACTTCCGTCGAAGCCTGTTTCAACTTCCCCATCGACGCCCGCGTCACCGCGTCCGGCGGCAACACCACACAGGTCAGCACCGCCAACAGCCTGTTCACCCAGAATTTCACGGTGGGCCTGACCACCGCCAACGGCCGTAACGGCAGCATCAGCGTGACCGGCAACATCACCAGCGGCGACGGCACCTTCACCGGCGTCACCCTGGCGGGCAATGCCTGCACCCTGAGCAACAACAATCAGACTTACACCTGCACGTCCGCCAGCCTGGGCGCCAGCAGCGCACTGGTGGTCAACCTGGACAGCGGCGAAGCCAATCTCGCCATCACCCACAGCATCAGCCCCGCCAGCAACAGCAACCTCTACGATCTGGACAGCAGTGACGACAGCGTCAGCGAAAGCATCCCCCTGCAGGCACCGGACCTGCCGCCCAACCAGCTGGCCGGCACCTTCAACCGCAACAGCGGCGTCATCCAGCTGACCTGGCAGGACCATTCCACCAACGAGGAAAGCTTCATCGTCGAGCGCAAGATCGAGGGCGGCAGCTGGTCGGTGCTGATCAGCGGCCTGGCGGCCAACACCCAAAGCTTCGCCGATTCCACCATCACCTCCGACACCAGCTACGTCTACCGGGTGAGCGCGGTGTTCGACGGCGTGCAGTCCGCCACCAGCAACGAAGCCAGCGTCTCCACCAGTACCGTGCTGCAGGGTCCGCGCCGCTTTGGTTCCAGTGGCGGTGGTGGCAGTCTGCCCTTATGGTTACTGGCTGCGCTGGGGGTAACCCTGATCTGGCGCCGCCGCAATCCGGCCTGATCGACAGCTCCACTGAGCATTCCGCAGCAAATCCGCAACGCAGGGGCAACCACCCCTGCCATGCAGCAAACCGCTGGCTACACTTGAGGTAGTTGCATTCGGAGCTCGCCCGCCATGCCCTCTTCCCACGACGCCACGCTCTGGCGCCTGATCGACATCACCCAGTCCCTGTCCTCGGAGCAGGACAAATGGCGCCTGCTGGAACGGATTCTGGACGAAAGCCTGAACATCACCCACGCCGACGGCGGAACCCTCTATCTGCTGACCCGCGACAATGAGGGGCAGTGGCTGGAATACGGCATCATCCGCAACCGTTCGCTGGGCATTGCGCAGGTCAACCGCTCCGGCGACGATTCCGCCCTGATGCCGATTCCCCTGTACGATCTGCACACCGGCGCGGGCAATCACCAGAACATCGCTACCCACTGCGCCCTCACCCGCACCGCCATCAACATTGCGGACGCCTACGAGGCCGGCCAGTTCGATATCAGCGGCATCCGCGAATTCGACGACCTGTTCGATTACCGCACCTGCTCCATGCTCACCCTGCCGCTACAGAATCATGCCGGCCAGGTCATGGGCGTGCTGCAGCTGGTGAATGCCAAAACCGGCGAAACCGTGGTGCCGTTCAGCGAAGACAGCGTCGGTATCGTGCAGGCATTGGCCTCCATGGCGTCGATCACGCTGGAGAACAGCCTGATGCTGGAGTTCCAGCGCGACCTGCTGATCCGCCTGACCAGCGCCCGCAGTACCGCCGAGCTGTTCGAGCGCATTCTCGATGAAGCGCTGTCCATCACCCGCGCCGAAGGTGGCACCCTGTATCGCTGCCATGACGATGCTCCCCGCCGGCTGGAGTTCGCCCTGCTGAAAAACCGGAATCTGGGCCTGCATCTGGGCGGCCAGAGCGGCAAGCCGCCACAAATGCAGCCCCTGCTGCTGGAACAGAACAGCCAGCCCAACCTAGCCAACATCGCCACCTACACCGCCATCAGTCAGGAGGCGGTCAACATCAACAACGCCTACCACGACATCCGTTTCGATTTCTCCGGCATGAAAGCCTTCGATGCCGCCCACAACTACCAGTCGCGCTCATTTCTCTCGGTGCCACTCATCAATCATGCCGGCAGGGTGCTGGGCGTGCTGCAACTGGTGAATGCCCAAGACAGCGAAGGGCATGTCATCGCCTTCGCCGAAAGCCAGGAACCCATTGTGCTGGCCCTGGCTTCATTTGCCGCCATTGCGCTGGAGAACCAGCTGCTGCGGGAGGAGCATGCCCGGCTGCAGGCGGAGCTGGCGAGCGCCAGAACCAGAAGATGACCTGCCGGTCAACCGCGCGATTCCGGTAATTTTGCACAATTCGTCTGGCACTAAGTTGATAAAAAAGCTTCAACAAAGCCTCTACTATTGAAGTGGGTGGTTAGGGATCTCTGCGAGCACTTTGGTTCCTGACTGTCCGCTTCGGAATTCACGTTCCGGGGTGAACACTATGCGAGCACCGGGATCTGTTGAGCAGGGATGCTCAGTCCTCAGATCCCACAGTGCGGGCAAGGGTTGCGAGCCCCTTGCCCGCACTTTCTAACGCTCGGACCTTTATGTGACCGCTGTGCGGCGCTGAATGATTTGACGTGACACGGGTAGCACCGGCCTGCAACACGCTCTTACACCGGACATGCTGGAATGTTGGCACTGAAGATGAAAATCGACCTGGCCGTGCAAGAAGCACAGCAGTGGACTGAATATGAAGGGGTCTCGAACGTGGCAATTGCCGCCAATGGCCGCTCCATCGTGGTTTACACCAGCTGCAATCCCGCTGCAATCACCGCCCCCATCCCCTCCTATTTCCACGGCTTTCCTGTCATTTTTCATCAACTGACCAGCGTTCGGGAAAAATTGGAATCCTGAACAACCCACCGTTATACTCTCGACTGACCGGGCATTCACAGGGAAGTCCCGGCGTTTGCGCGTGTCTGCGCTCACAGACCCGACAACATTTTCGAGAGTGCTCATGTATTGCCAGGCTTGCGGGGCAGAAAATCCGAATTTCCATTCATTCTGCTATCAGTGCGGCGCCGCACTGAAAGATCTGAAAGACCAGCCCGATCATTTCCGGCCGGACCCCCGCGCCCCTCATCCCCGCGACCTGGAACCGGAACTGAAAAAGGTCTCCATCCTGTTTGTCGACATCACCAATTCCGTCCACCTGATTCACAAGCTGCGGCCGGAAGACAGCACCGAATACCTCGAACCCACCCTCAACGCCCTCAAGCAGAGCGCCCACCGCTACGGCGGCATGATCAACCGGGTGGACGGGGACGGCATGATGGTGATTTTCGGTGCGCCCATCGCCTATGAAGACCACGCCGTGCGTGCCTGCTTTGCCGCACTGGACATGCTGAAGGCGGTGCTGTCGGAGTACGAAGCCACCCGCATCGGCGTGCGCATCGGCATTCATTCCGGCGAAGTGCTGATGAAACCGTTCTACAACGATTTCTCGGTGGACTATGAAGCGCTGGGACCGACGGTCTATCTGGCGCATCGCATGGAAGTGCTGGCCTCGCCCAACACGGCCATCGTATCGCGGGAAACCTACCGGCTGGCGCAGAAACATATCAAGGCGCTGGATACCGGGCCCACCCAGGTCAAGGGTCTGGAGCAGGCCGTGCACGTTTTCCAGTTGCAGGGCCGCATGACGCAGCAAAGCGAACAGACCCAGCGGGTGGAGAACAATCCCTTCATCGCCCGCCACAACGAATTGAACATCCTGCAGATGGCGCTGGCGGAAGCGAGCCAGCATCACGGCCGCTGCGTCGCGCTCTGTGCCGAACCGGGCGTGGGCAAGTCCCGGCTTGTCAACCAGTTCACCCAGGGCATTGACCGCGAATTTTTCCAGGTGATCGAGAGCGGCTGCGATTCCCACAACCGCAACACCGCCTACCTGCCGTTTACCAATATCCTGCGCTACTGGCTGAATGTGCACGAGGCGGACAAGCAGCTGGATATTGCGCAGAAGCTGCGGGACCGCGTGGCGCGCATGGGCGAAGAGCTGGTGGAGCATCTGTCGGCATTTCACTTCCTGCTGGATCTGCCGATCCAGAACCAGGCGTGGAATGCGCTGGAACCGGTGCAGAAGCGGGCGCAGGCGCAGAAGGCAATTCAGGCGCTGCTCGGCTTTCTGGCCCAGCACAAGCCGCTGATCCTGGTGCTGGAGGATCTGCACTGGATCGATGTGGAAAGCCAGATGCTGCTGGAGAAGTTCGTCGAGTTCGTGCAGGCCCATCCGATCCTGCTGATTGCCACCTTCCGCCCGGAATACCAGGCCAGCTGGCTGAGCGACAATGTAAGCCTGCTGGAACTGAAACCCTTCTCCGATACCGAAGCGCTGGAATACCTGCGCTCCACTCTCGGCCAGCACATCAGCATGCAGCAGGTGCGTGGCGAGATCGCGCGGCGCTGCGAAGGGATTCCGCTGTATATGGAGGAAATGATTCACCACCTGCTGGACAGCAACCTTATCTGGGGCGAGCAGGGCCAGTTCCAGTCGACGCTGGACACGCTGCCAGATTCGCTGCCGGTGACGATCCACTCGGTGATTTCCACCCGTATCGACCGCCGTTCGAAAATGGCGAAAAGCATTCTGCAGGCAGCCTCCGTCATCGGACAGCGTTTTTCCGCCAGCCTGCTGGATTACCTCACCGACATTCCCCGAGAGTACGCGCGCCATGCGATTGCCGAACTGATCCAGGCCGGACTGGTGGTGGAAAGCGGCGATCCGATGAACGAGGAATACCATTTCAAGCACGCGCTGATTCACCAGGTGACCTACGATGCGATTCCGCGCGAGCGCAAGCGGTTGACGCATGCCAGTCTGGTGAATGCCATCGAGTCGCTCTACAAGGAGCGTCTGGAAGAACATATTTACCGGCTGGCGGAACATGCCTATCTGGGCCAGTACTGGTACAAGGCGGTGGAGTATTACCTGAAGGCCTGTTATCACGCGATCGGACGTTCGTCGCACCATCAGGCGGTGCTGCTGCTGGATCGCGGGCTGGATGCGCTGCGTCATCTGCCGCTGAACCAGGACACGCTGGGCCAGCGCATCGACTTCCTCGCGGTGGGCATGAATGCGCTGGTTCCGCTGGGCGAGCAGGACCGGCTGGTGCGCGATTTGCGCGAGGCGGAAAAGCTGTGTGCCGCAGTGGACGAACCGAAACGCACCTGCTCGATCCTGTGCCAGCTGACCAACGCGCTGTGGATGGTAGGCAAACACGAGGAAGCGCTGGTGGCCGCCCGCAAGGCCGTGGAGATTGCGCAAAGCCTGAATCACATGCCGCTGCTGATTGCCAGCCAGTACAACCTGGCGATGGAATATCACGCGCTGGCGAACTACAACGAAACGGTGGCGATCGAGGAAGGCATCCTGTCGCTGCTGTCCGGTGAGCTGGAAACCAGACGCTTTGGCTGGTCCGGCTTTCCCAGCGTTTTTGCCCGCACCTTCCTGGGCAACAGTCTGGTGGAACTGGGGCAGCTGGAGCGGGCGGAGAAAGAAATCCTGCGCGGCGTGCATGTGGCGGATCAGGCGCGGCATCCCTATTCCCAGGCCATGATCTATGACACCTGGGGCTACTACCTGAATGCGGTGGAACGCTTTGCCGAGGCCCGCACCTATCTGGACACCGCGCTGACCATCTGCGAGGAATTCGCCATTCCCACCATGATTCCCGCCGTGTCCGCCAAGCTGGGAGAAGCGCTGCTTGGCTGCGGGGAACTGGCGCTGGCAGAGAAAGTGCTGGAACAGGCCGCGCAACCGAGCTGCTATCGCAAGGGCGGACGCTACACCTGGTTCTATCTGTTCAAGGCGCAGGCGGATCTGTGTCTGGCGCAGGATGATCCGGAGCAGGCCCGTCATTTTGCGCAGAAGGCCTACAATCTCACGCAGGAAACGGGCGAGGCTGGCCATCACGGCTGGGCAACTTTAACGCTCGCCCGCGTGCATGCGCGCCAGCTGGGCAACCGGCAGACGGCCGCTGCAAAACGGCAGGTGAATTCACTGTTTGATCAGGCGCTGGATATTGCGCAGCAGAAAGGCATGCATCTGCTGGGCTTTCATGCCGCGCGGGAAGCCACGCAGTTCAACGAACAGGAAGCGGACGCCAAGACCCAGCTCGGCTATTTCGACATGGCGGAATATCACGCCCGCTTTCTGCCGCAAAAACCGTTCAACGCCCTGCTCAATTCGATCCGGATTCAGGTGTCCTGAGCAACCCCAGGACACCGGTCCGGAAACAACTCAGCCGCAGCGCAGCCACATGCTGGCGGGCATCTTGTACTTCTCCTGCATTTTTCCATCCGCGCCGGCGGCGGCACGCACATTCGGCAGGCCGAGCAGCAGCTTGAGCGCCTCGCGGATTTCCAGCAATGCAATCTGCCGACCCATGCAGGCGTGCGGCGTGTCGGACATGAACAGGTAGCGGCCGTTGCTGTCCGGCAGCAGTCCGCGCAGCTCCATGCCGAGTGTGACCTGCGGCACCAGACACACCATTGCACCGGGTTCGATATTGAGAATCTCGCCCGCCGATGTGGTGTAAGTGGCGCCGTTCAGACAGAAACGCGGCAGCAGCGGTGCCACCGGATTCATGTACAGACATTTCAGCGCCACGCCTTCCAGCAGTTTGTTCATGGCCGGGGTCAGTTGCGGACGCGCGGCCTCGCTGGCGATCCAGGTTTGAATCAGTTTGCCGGCATCCGGAATGGCGGCGGTCAGCGTCAGCAGACCGGTCTGGAAGTTCACGCCGAACTGCAGCACCTTCTGCACCACCTGCGCAATGCCTTTGGCGGTGGTATCGGTGCTGCCCACCGCCAGTTCCAGCACGCTCTGACGCACAGCTTTCACCAGCACTTCACTGTGATAACCGTAATCACGCTGATACAGCTGGACAAATTGCGCCAGCAGACACGCCTGCTGCTGCGGGTTCAGCTTGCCCTCTTCCAGAGCGTCGATCACGTTGCCGATCTGTTTATCCAGCAGTGGCAGGAATTCACCCGCCGCCGCCTGCGCAACGTCAGCAATGTAGGACACGCCATACAGATTGCCGAACACCTGCAGGAACAGCATGCGCACCCAGAACAGCAGCGTGTCGTCTGGTGTGGTGCGGAAGCCGTATTGCTCGCAGTTGTCCTGCCAGAGTTGCGGCAGTGCGCTGTAGTCGGTGCGATCGTAGAAGTGCGCGATCTGCACGCGTGACAGAATGCCGTCTTTCGGCATCGACGGCGGCGTTACACCATACAGATTTTTGATGACGGCCAGCGGCAGACGCCGCGCCATCTGCTCCACCAGCTCCAGCTTGCCGGTTTTCAGGAACTGATTGCGAATGCTGCCAAGCTCACTCGCCAGCACCGACTGCATGCGCTGCTCGAAATCCGCCGGCTCCAGCAGTTTCCAGGTCAGCTGTTTCTGCCGTTCCCGCTGCGGTGTTTCGTTCTGCGACAGCAGCATGTCGCCACCGGTGAGACGCTGGATACGCTGCTTGTACAACACGTTGGTGAACACATTCGGCTGCGCCAGAATCGCATTCATGTCGCCCGGATGCGCGAAGTAGTAGTACGGCATGCGATAGCCGGCACTGTTCTGCACCCACAGTTTGACGAAGCGCTTGCCGCTCACCAGCGCAGTGAAATCCACATAACGCGCCACATCCAGCGGATCGGATTCGGTGGCACTGAAGGTTTCGACGCGCTGCTTGGGCTGCTGCAAAGGATCGACCTGCTGCACCAGCTGCAGCAACAGCAGCAAGCCCTGCTTGCCCGGCGTAAAGAAATACTCACCGCCTTTTACATGCACGTACTGCTGCAGACCAAACACCGGCACGGCTTCCGCGTTGAAGGAAAACTGGCCCAGCTGGTCGCGTGCGCGGTTACCCACGATGGGATCAATGATGGTGGCGGAGAACTGCATAAAGTCGCAGTTGTTGATCCAGTTTTTCTGCACGAATTCAAACTGCGAATCAAGACGGGCGTTGTAGCAGAAGAAATGCAGGCCGCGGTCTGCGTCCGGAGCTGTGCTGGTTTCCGCATTCAGTGGAATGTAGGGGCCGTACGGCATGGCGCGACGGATCAGACGGTGCTGGTCCACCCGCAGTGTGCCTTCCTTTTTATCCTCGCTGAGCGTCAGGCGCGGATTCACCCGCCGCATGTGCGACGCAAACGGACAGTGCTTGCCGGTCTTGTCGTCGGCAAAATCAAAATCATTGTTGAGCGGTTTGGACGGTTCTGCTGTCAGTGGCGTGCCGGCATGATCACGCCCCACCAGACGGGCCGCAAACTCGCTGCCTTCATTGTTCACCAGTGCGCGGAATTTCTTCACATCCTGCTGCAACTTGCGATACACCAGAAACGAGCCGTTGCGGGTGAGACGCTGGTACGCCGCCGCCACCGGATCGGACGCCAGCGGCAGCAGTTCACTGCCGTTGCTGCCGGGCGGTTCAATGCCATTGCGCACCGCAATTTCATCGCGGTATCCCAGCAGGAATTCCCCGGCCGCCAGCGGCTCCCACGGACTGGAGTCGGTGAGCTTCTTGCCGCCGCCACCCCGATGTGCCTGCCCGTCGTTGACATAGGGCTGGCTGACGCCATCGGCAAAACCGAAATGCTCCTTGATCTGGCGCTGCTCGCGAATCACATGTGCACTTTCCTGCATCAGCACGCGCGCGCCCAGCGGCTGTCCATTGGCACCGGCATTGCTGTCGCTGCACAGCTGCTGCCAGAAATCCTGCAGCACCTTGTCGTGCGCAGCGATCTGCGCATCGCTCCACGCCGCCGGAATTTCAAAGCCCGGCTCCAGCCACGGCAGATAGTTCAGCCCCACCAGAACATGCAGATCACGGCTGCCGTAAAAGCCTTCCCAGCAGGCAGGCGCGTCATTGCCGTAATCGCCGATGAAGATCGCGCGTGCCGCCATGCCGTCGGTAAAGGCTTGCGGAAACTGGTTCAGGATGGCGTCCGGCAAACCCAGCGCCTGCAGTCCGGACCAGGTAAAGGCGATATTGATGAACAGGGGCGCCGGCAATTCCAGGCGGGTGCTCGCGCGCAAATTCTGGATGTCCTGCTCGGTCAACAGACAGGACTGCAGCAGCGGATGACGCAGGAAACGCAGGAAGGCCTCGGCCTGGTCCACGCGCAGGAAGTAGTAACGGGCGGCAGCCGGTTTGGCGCCACGGATCAGGTGCGCCTGAATATCATCAAGCTGGATTGCACAGGTGTTCTGGCTCATCACAGTAACATCCCTTTCATAATGGGTTTGAGGACGGAAGACTCAGTCGGATTGCTGGGGCAGATCGAGATAGGACTGGTTGTCCAGCACGAACTGGCGGAACGCCTGATAGAACTCGGCCGGGTCCTGCGCGCCCGCATTGAAATGGCCCGCCAGGAATTCATCAAACGATGCACGGAAGGTGCGCAGGCTGAACCGCCGCAGCAGGGTTTCATCCGGAATGGCCGCAAAGAAGGCGCTGGTCTGCACCTGGTGATCCTCGACGTATTGCCAGAACGCTTCGAAATCCTTGCAGCCACCTTCGGGATAGCCGTCGCAGTTGCCCCACACCCGATCCATATCGTCCGCTATGAGGGCCGAGAAATCCCGCAGGTACTGCCACATGCTGCCGTCGTAGTTGGAAGTGAAGATCAGGATGTCGCGGCCGGCGGTGTCCTGCCAGATGATCCAGCGCGCAAAATGAATGGTGGGCACCAGCCGGATCGGCGTGGGAATGCCGCGCAGTTCCCGGTTGAGAATGGAATCGAGTACGGCCTTCAGCTGCTGCTTGTACGTGAGAGTGCTGCCGGGTACGCGCCCCTGGCGGATGGTGGTGATGATGGTGAGTTCATTGACGCCCCCCAGATAACGGGAATCCTGGATCTGGTGCACTGGCGTGCCCTCCCTGTAATTGAACGAAGATGTGCTGAAACCAGAATTAGCCCGTTAAGAATACGCAACAAATCCGCCAACCGTTTTGTGAAATATTCACACAATCACACAACAGAAATCGCCGACGCCGCGCAGGTCGCCACAGCCATTTGATCTTTTTACAAAAATACACCCATTCCGGTGACCAACGGTCAAATTCCTGACTAAACTTGTTTTGGACCGTACGCAAACCGCCGGGAATCTATGCTGTCATCCTTCATCCACCATCGCCGAACCTGCGCGCCCTGGCGTTCGCAGTGGTTTGCCGCGGCCCTGTTCGTGCTGTGGTTGCTGGGCATTTCCACCGTTCAGGCCAGCACCAATCTGGAGCCACTGAACGCCGACGAAGCGCAGGACGTGGTGCTGGGCAAACACCTGATGTTCATGGAAGATCCCCAGGGTGTGCTGCTGCTGGATGACATACTCTCGCCGGAATACCAGAGCCGCTTCGAGCCGGTTTTTGTCGACACGCCCTACTTCGGCCGCACCCATTCCACCTACTGGTTCCGTCTGCAGATCGCGTTTTCCGATGCGCACGCGCCGCGACTGCTGGAAATCGCCTATCCGCACCTGAAGTCCATCACCCTGTATGAAATGAAGGGTGACCGCTTGCTGCGCACCAGTCAGTCCGGTTATGAAAACCGCGATTCAGAACCCTACAACTGCCTGCGCTTCTGTTTTCTGGTGAAGGGTGAACCTGGCATCCAGACCCTGTATTTCCGCGTCAGCACCGATTCGCCCATGTTCGTGCCGATGGTGCTGCGCGCGCCGGAACAGCAGCTGCTGAACGAGCGCATCAACATGGCCATCGTCGCACTGTTCTATGGCGCTTTTGTGGTCATGGGCCTGTTCAACCTGTTCCTGTATTTCTCCACCCAGGAACGCAGCTACATCTATTACGTGCTGTACATCGTCGCACTGTTTGTCTGGACCTCCTCCCACGACGGCCTGCTGCGGGAAGTGCTGTTCTACCGCAACGACTTTCTCAGTTCCTACCGCATGCACTTCCTGCTCACGCTGGTGCCGATCATGCTGGGGCCGCTGTTCTGCCAGCGCTTCCTGCGCACGGCGGAAACCATGCCGCTGCACCACAAGATCTTCAGCTTCCTGATTGCCCTGTGCGTCATCGACGCGGCACTGACCCTGTTTGGCGGCCGCATCATTCTGCCCGAGTCGGTGAACCTGCTGACCGTGGCCTTCTCCATCGCCGGCGTGTCAGCCAGCATCGTCGGCCTGCAGGAAGGTCTGAAAACCGCGCGCTTTTTCCTGATCGCCTGGGTGGCCGTGATCCTGGGATCGGTGGCCTGGGTGCTGACGCTGTCCGGCGTGCTGCCCTTCAACCCGCTCACCGCCTTTAGCGTGCACATTGGGGGGCTGCTGGAGACCGTGCTGCTGTCGCTGGCCCTGGGTGACCGCATCAACGTGCTGCAGGCCGAGCGCATCGAGATGGAACAGCAGGCCAAGCACACGCTGGAGGAATCCAACCAGAAACTGGAAGCCAGCAACCGCTTCAAGGACGAGTTTCTGTCCACCGTCAGCCACGAACTGCGCACGCCCATGAACGGCATCATCGGCGCGTCGGAACTGCTGGAACACACGGCGATGGATTCGGAGCAGTACAAGTACCTGTCCACCATCACCCGCTCCAGCCATGACATGCTGGCGATGATCGAGAACATCCTCACCTACACCCAGTTTGAAGCCGGTACCGCCACCGTCAGCCAGCAGCCGATCCACATGCGCCGCCTGCTGGATGAAATCGCCGCCCACTATCGTGGCCGCGCCGCCATCAAGCAGGTGGAATTCCGCTACCATGTGGATTCGGCCATTCCCGCCGACCTGACCGGCGACGGCGACAAACTCAAGCTGCTGCTGGAACATCTGCTGGACAACGCCACCAAGTTCACCGACACCGGCAGCATCCGCTTTGACGTCAGCATCGACGACGAGCGCCGCAGCCACGACCGCAGCTGGCTGAAATTCGTGATCCGCGACACCGGTTGCGGCGTGCCGGAATCCCTGCAGGCCGAAATTTTCAATTCGTTCAAGCAGGCCGACGGCTCCATGACCCGGCGCAAGGGCGGGCTGGGCATCGGTCTGGCACTGTGCCAGCGCATCGTGGATATTCTGGATGGCAAGCTGGTGTTCCGCTCGTCGGTGCAGGAAGGCACCACCGTGATGCTGATGCTGCCGTTCCGCCCCTGCGCCAGCGACGTCCAGCCAGTGGAAACGGAACTGGCTGCCACCATCAACAGCGCCAACACCGACATCCTGATCGTGGAAGACAATTACGTGAACAAGCTGGTGCTGGAAGGTTTCCTGAAAAAGCTGGGCTTCAACGTGATCGCGGCGGAGAACGGCAAGGAAGCGCTGGCGCTGCTGGAAAAACGGGAGTTCGATCTGGTGTTCATGGACTGCCAGATGCCGGTGATGGACGGTTTCGAAGCCACCCGCCATCTGCGCCTGCTGTCGAATCGCACTGCCACCGTGCCGGTGGTGGCGGTGACGGCCAATGCCAATCCCGGCGATCGCGAGCGCTGCCTGAATGCCGGCATGAACGACTATCTGAAAAAGCCCTTCAGCCAGGCCCTGCTGGTGGCGACGCTCAACCGCTGGCTGAACTATCCACGCCAGGTTGCGCGCTGAATCACCTCAGCGCAGCAGGCGGATACGAAAACAGGCGCCACCCAGCACCGACTGATCGATTTCCAGCTCGCCGCCGTAGGCCGAGACAATATCCGCCACCACCGCCAGACCAATCCCCTGCCCCGGCGCCTGCTCGTCGCGCCGCACTCCGCGCTGCAGGATGGCCTGCCGATCCGCCACCGGAATGCCGGAACCGTTATCCTCGATGGTGAGACGAAAGCGCCGCTCGTCATTGGACGCACTGATCCGCACCTGCGAACCGCCGTGCTTGCAGGCGTTGTCCAGCAGGTTGCCCAGCAGTTCGAACGCATCGCCTTCATCGCAGGGGATGCGGATACCTTCCGCCAGATTGGTTTCGAACTGCACGGATTTGTCCGCGTAAACTTTCTGCAACACGCCGGTAAGTTTCTGCACCAGCTCCTGCAGCGGCACACCCTGCGACGCCAGCGCCGGCGCCGTCGACAAGGCACGCCGCAACTGGTAACTCACAATCTCGTCCATGCGACTGACCTGCTGCTGCAACAGCGGCATGCTTTTATCAGGATCGGACAGATCCAGTCCGCGCATCACCGCCAGCGGCGTTTTCAGACTGTGTGCCAGATCGCCCAGACTGTTCTTGTAGCGCTCACGCAATTTGCGTTCATGCTGCAGCAGGCGGTTCAGGTTGATCACCACCGGCACCACTTCCGCCGGATAACGGCCCTTGATGGAATCCGTTTCCCCGCTCTCAATCGCACTCACTTCACTGGCCAGCGCCGAGAACGGCCGAAAGCCCCAGTAAAGCAACCCGAGGGTGATCACCACCGACGCCACCACCAGCCCGCCCAGCCAGCTCCACAGCGTATTTTCAAAACCGCGGATCTGCGCTTCATACGGCTCGGCCGTTTCCCACACCACAAACGTGAAGGGCAGTTCCTTTTTGCGATGCTCCCAGATCACGGTGAACATCATGCGGTAGAAATGCTCCTTGTCCTCGGTGAACTCGTCGAAGGTCCAGGCACCCGGCACGGAATAAATGGCGGAGAACTTGCCCTTGCCCAGATAGGACTGCGAGCGCCACACCGGTTTGCCGCTGTTCACCACCGCCGCGAACAGGCCCGACTGCAACTGGTTGAAACGCGGCTCGGCCAGCATCACCGGCAGATTCAGCTTGCCGCTCTTGAATTCCGCGCCGGACATCAGGCTGTACACATGCAGCTTGAGCTGCTCGCGGGCGCGGTCGCGCATGGCAGAATCGAACGACTGGCGCAGAATCCAGCCCGCACTCAGCGCAAACAGCACCAGAATGAGCGCAGTAACCAGCAGGAAGCGAACCTTGAGTGAGCCCAGGGGTCATGCCTCCAGCGCGAAACGGTAGCCACGTCCGCGCAAGGTTTCGATGGGTTTGAGGGAATTGTCGGGATCGAGTTTCTTGCGCAGCCGGCCGACAAACACTTCCAGCGTGTTGCTGTCGCGATCGAAATCCTGCGCGTAGATATGCTCGGTAAGCACGGTCTTGGACACCACTTCGCCCGGCCGCAGCATCAGGTATTCCAGCACCTTGTATTCATAAGTGGTGAGTTCGATGGCGGTGCCGTTCACGGTGACGATCTGACTGGCGGTGTCGATGGCGATCGGGCCGATTTCCAGCACCGGCCGCGCATGTCCGGCAGAACGGCGGATCAGCGCATTCAGCCGCGCCAGCACTTCTTCCATTTCAAACGGTTTGACAACGTAATCATCGGCGCCCGCCTCCAGACCCGCCACCTTGTCCTGCCAGTGACCGCGGGCGGTCAGCACCAGAATCGGATAGTTGCGTTTTTCGGCACGCAGCGCGCGGATCAGGTCGATGCCGTTGAGCTTGGGCAGCCCCAGATCGATGATCGCCACGTCGTAGGAAAATTCGTTGCCGTAATACAGGCCTTCCTGACCATCCCCGGCGGCATCCACGGAATAGCCTTTCTTGCCCAGTGCCGCCACCAGCTGCTCACGCAGGTTTTTTTCGTCTTCCACCACCAGGATACGCATTGCCTCAACCACCCACCGATCCGGTTTGTCCGTCCACTGACATTGTTCTGATCCTGCCTTCACGCAGCAGCACCTTGACGCGATAGGTCACCTGCCCGGACCGCTCGATCTGATCCACCGACAGCACACGGCCTCCGGTGGCGCGCTCGACCGCCCGTGCGGCTGCAGCTGAATCAATGCGCGGGCGGGAGCCGCCATAAGGCTGGTCATTGCGCTGGCGATCGTAACGCGGATCATAACTCTGGACTGGGTAACGGCTGCGATCAGCATCGTCGCGGCGGCTGTCACGGCTGTTGTCACGATTGTCGCCACGGCCGCTGTAGCGACCGTTATCGCGGCCATAATCACGCTCGTCGTAGCGACGCTCGTCATAACGGCGATCATAATTGCGGTCGTAATCGCGGTCATAGTTACGATCACGGCTGCGACCGGAATCCCGCTCCCGGCGCACCCGGTCATATTCCTGATATTCGTCGCGCGCGCGCGGATCGACACGACGGCGCGAATCCTGACGCGTGTCGTAACGGGGCTGTTCATAGCGGGGCTGTTCGAAACGGGGCTGGTAATCGTCGCGCCGGTTGTCGTAACGGCGCTCTTCGCTGCGACGGTCATCGTTGCGACGGGAATTGTTGTCGCGATTGCGAAAGGCGGGAGCATTCTGCTGCGGGCGCTGGTCGGCCTGGCGTCGATCGTTACGCTGATTCTGCTGCGCCTGCCATTCCTGCTCTTCCTTCCAGTTGCGTGCTTCGACCGGCACTGCCACCAACACGGCCAGCAGCAGCGACGCCACTGTCAGCAGAACCCGTACGGGCCGGCGCGCCTTGTGCAGGAATGCATGCATCAGCAGGTTCATCAGGCATTTCACCGAAAGCTTGTACAACGTGAATGATCAACAGGTCCAGATTAACGCACGCTATCTGAACACTCTCTGAATTCTGTGCCCGGACATGATGCCGGCACAGCGGCCATGCTGACACACGGCACAGTCAGCAGCAACGAAAACACCCGCCGTTTCATCGGCTTAGCCGCGCCGGAAAATTATGGCACAAGCCGTGCTTTGTTTCAGGTGTGCAGGACAGTCCGGGCAAACCCGACACCCGCGCATCGCTTATCCAACAGGACACACTGGAGGTACACCATGACTATCAAGGATTCCGCCAACTTCTTGTTCGAGATCACTCACCCGGAGCAGGCTTTCTCCTTCAGCGCGCTCAAGGAATATCTCGAGAACATGTACTTCGGATAGCTGCGCGCAACAACGCGAATATTCTCTCCTCCGAGAAAGACTTAGCCGGCCTCCCGCCGGCTTTTTTGTGCCCGCACGACTGGCAGCACGACTGGCAAGGTTCCGTCCCCGCCTTGCTGTGTTGACACCCGGCGCCGGCAGGCGTAGCATAATTTTGTCTAGGACATATATTGGACAATACTTATGCACCCCAAAGCCCCCGTTGCCATCAGCCGCTGCCTTCTGGGCGACGCCGTCCGCTACAACGGCGATCACAAACATAACCGCTTCTGCACCGGCGTGCTGGCGGAGTACTTTGAGTTTGTCCCGGTATGCCCGGAAATTCAGGCCGGCATGTCCATTCCCCGTAAGCCGATCCGGCTGGTCAAAGGCCCGAACGAGCAGATCCGCGCCCTGGAATCGGACAACCCGGACGCCGATTACACCGATGCCCTGGCGGAACAGGCACATCAATTTGTCCAGGACAATACATCCATCGCCGGCTTTATCGCCACCCCCAACTCCCCCAGCTGCGGCCTGTTCACCGTGAAGCTGTACCTGCCCAACGGCAACCCGGTGAACAAGAGCGCGGGCATCTTCAGCAAGACTCTGCGGGAGCTGAATCCCCTGCTGCCGGTGGAAGAAGCGGGCCGCCTCAATGACGCCGGCCTGCGGGAAAACTTCATCATGCGGGTGTACACCTACCAGCGCTGGCTGGAACTGAACCGGGAACCGCTCACCGCGCAGAAGCTGGTGCAGTTCCATACCCGCCACAAGTATCTGGTGATGGCGCACAGTCACGCGGCCTACAAATCGCTGGGACAGATGGTGGCGTCTGCCGGCAGCAGTGATCTCACAGAACTGGGTCCGCGCTACATCCAGGCCCTGATGGAGGCCATCGCCAGCCCCGCGCCGCGCAACCGGCACTGCAACGTGCTGCACCATCTGCTGGGCTATCTGAAAAAGCTGATCACGCCCCACGACAAGCAGGAACTGCTTTCCAGCATCGAACACTACCGGCAGGGCATTGTGCCGCTCATCGTGCCCATGGCGCTGCTGCGGCATCATTTCGAACGCTGGCGTGACCGGCAGCGCTACATTCTGGAGCAGATCTATCTGGACCCGTATCCGTTTGAACTGGGCCTGCGCAGCCAGGTGCAGCCATGACCGTTGCCGTCTGGTTCCGTAACGACCTGCGCGTGCATGACAACCCTGCCTTGCACGCTGCCTGCCGCGGCAACCAACCGGTGGTGGCCTTCTATTTCTTCACGCCAGCGCAGTTCGCCGCACATGACATGGGACTCAACCGCCAGCGTTTTCTGCTGGAAAACCTGGTAGCCCTGTCGCGGCAATTGCAGAAACTCGGCATTCCCCTGCTTGCGGAACAGTGTCCGCTGTTTGACGACAGTGTTAAACGATTGGCTACGCTGTGCCGCCAGCAGCAGGTGACGACGCTGCATTTCAACGAAGAATATGAACTGAATGAGCAGCGTCGCGACACGCTGGCATTTTCGTCGCTGACGCACGCTGGCATTGCCGTGCAGAGACATCAGGACCAGGTATTGCTGGCGCCGGGCTCGGTGCTGACCGGTCAAGGCAGCGCATTCCGCGTTTTCACGCCGTTCAAGCGCGCCTGGCTGCAACAGGCCCGGCAGCAGTCCGTGCAGCCACTGCCGGCACCACGCAAGCGTGCCGCACTGGCGGCCAACAGCACGCCCACCGAAATCATCGAACGCTGGGTGGCACCGCAACCAGCCAATGCCTACTGGAAAAGTGGCAGCCAGGAAGCCTTTCACCGGCTGGACCAGTTCGTTGCCCAGCGCATCGACCAGTATCAGGAGCAGCGGGATTTTCCCGAACTCGACGGCACCAGCCAGCTGTCGCCCTATCTGTCAGTGGGCGCCATTTCCGCCCGCAGCTGCCTGCATGCCGCACTGGACGCCAACCGCTTCGAATGGGATTCCGGCAGCCCTGGCATTCAAAGCTGGATCAACGAACTGATCTGGCGCGAATTCTACAAGCACCTGATTTTCAATTTCCCCGCGCTGTGCAAGGGGCGCGCGTTTCAGCCGGCGACGGAAATGGTGCGCTGGCAGCGCGATCAACGGCTGCTGGACGCCTGGAAAAATGGTGCCACCGGCTTTCCGCTGGTGGACGCGGCAATGCGCCAGCTGCACACGCTGGGCTGGATGCACAATCGCCTGCGCATGGTCACCGCCATGTTCCTGACCAAGCACTTGTTCATTCACTGGCACGAAGGCGAACGCTGGTTCATGCAGCAGCTGGTGGACGGCGATTTCGCAGCAAACAACGGCGGCTGGCAATGGAGTGCGTCCACCGGCGCCGATGCAGCGCCCTATTTCCGCGTCTTCAATCCCACGCGCCAGTCGGAACGTTTTGATGCCAGCGGACACTTCATCCGGCACTGGCTGCCCGCACTGAAAAATCTGGGCGCAAAACAGATTCACGATCCTTCGCCACTGGAACGTCAGCAGTGTGGCTACCCATTGCCGATCGTTGATCACCGCAGCGCGGTGGAACGAATCAAAATGGAATTCAACTCTCTCAAAGGTCTGGAACCGGCATGACAACACTCAGCTTACGTCACATGATCAGGCTCTGGTTCGATTCCGAAGCCGCCACACCGGGAACCAGCGAGGAAATCAACTGGCTGCGCTGCATTCCCTTTGCCTTCATGCACCTGCTGTGTTTCGCCGCGCTGTGGACCGGCACCAGCACTTTTGCCGTGCTGTTTTGCATCGGCTTTTTCTGGCTGCGCATGTTCGCTATCACCGCGTTTTACCACCGCTATTTTTCCCACCGCAGTTTCAAGACCTCGCGGTCCGCACAGTTTGTCTTTGCCGTGCTGGGCAACATGTCTGCGCAGCGCGGACCGCTGTGGTGGGCCGGGCATCACCGCCATCATCACCAGCATTCCGATCAGCCGCAGGATCTTCATTCACCGCTGCAACGGGGTTTCTGGTGGTCGCACATGGGCTGGTTTACCTGCGACGCCTCCTTCAACACGCCGTACGAACGCATCAAGGATTTCGCCCGCTTTCCGGAACTGAAATTCATCAACCGCTATGACTCGCTGGTGCCGCTGCTGACTATGCTGGCCATTTATGCACTGGGTGAATTGCTGGCTGTGTTTGCACCGCAACTGCAAACCAGTGGCGCGCAACTGCTGGTGTGGGGGTTCTTCATTTCCACCACCCTGCTGTTTCATTCCACGGTAACCATCAATTCGCTGGCCCATGTGTGGGGCAAGCGTCGCTTCGACACCAGCGACAACAGCCGCAACAATTTCACGCTGGCCCTGATCACGCTCGGTGAAGGCTGGCACAACAATCACCACCGTTATCCCGCCTCGGCGCGCCACGGTTTTGCCCGCGGCGAGCTGGACATCACCTACCTGATCCTGCGCCTGATGAAAAAGCTGGGACTGATTTGGGAACTGAAACCCGTGCCCGCGCACATTCGCGAGGAAGTACGCACGCTCGACCATGCCAGGAGAAACCCAAATGCCCTATAAGAAAATTGCAGTCATCGGCAGCGGAATCTCCGGTCTGCTGAGCGCACTGCTGCTGCAGAACCGTTACGAAGTCACGCTGTTTGAACAGAACGACTATCTAGGCGGACACACCCACACCATCGACATTGAAAAGGATGGCAAGGTGTTTCCAGTCAACACCGGATTCATCGTCTACAACGACTGGACCTATCCGAACTTCATCCGGTTGATGGAGCATCTGGGTGTGGCCAGCGAAGAATCCAGCATGAGTTTCAGCGTGCGCTGCGACCGCTCCGGACTGGAATACAACGGCACCACGCTCAACAGCCTGTTCTGCCAGCGCAAGAATCTGATCAACCCGCGTTTCTGGCGCATGGTGAAGGACATCATCCGCTTCAACCGCGACGCCACCGCTGCGCACCTGCACGGCAATCTTGATCCGTCGACCACGCTGCAGCAGTTTCTGGAAAAGAACCGGTACAGCGATGAATTCGTGCGGCACTACATTGTGCCCATGGGCTCCGCGATCTGGTCCGCGTCGGAAAGCGACATGATGCAGTTCCCGCTCACCTTTTTTGTCCGCTTCTTCCACAATCACGGCATGCTGTCGGTGGATGAGCGGCCACAGTGGCGGGTGCTGACCGGTGGATCGCGCAGCTATGTGACTGCGCTGAAGCAGCAGTTGCGCGGACCTGTGCATGTCAATCGCCGCATCGTGCAGGTGGAGCGTTTCGGCAACGGCATTACCGTGCTTGATGCAGACGGCAGGATGGAACCATTCGATGCCGTCGTCATGGCGTGTCACAGCGATCAGGCGCTGCAACTGCTGGCACAACCCAGCGCGGAAGAACGCCTGCATCTGGGCGCCATTCCTTACCAGAACAATGATGTGGTGCTGCACACCGACACCCGTCTGCTGCCGCAGCGCAGACTGGCGTGGGCCGCGTGGAACTACCGGATTCCGCAGCAGCCGGATCTGCCGGTGCAGCTGACCTACAACATGAACATCCTGCAGAATTTCGTCAGCGACTCCACCTTCTGCGTCAGCCTCAACCAGACTGACCGCATTGATCCGGCGCATATTCTGGCGCGTTACCAATACAGCCATCCCGCATTTTCCCTGGACGGCATGAAGGCGCAGAACAGTTTCGGCGCCATCAATGGCAAACAGCACACGTTCTATTGCGGCGCATACTGGTTCAACGGCTTCCACGAAGACGGCGTCAACAGCGCCATCCGCGTGGCCAGCTCCCTGGGCGTGGAATTCGACGAGGTGATTGCGCCATGCAAAGCGCCCTCTACGAAGGTTTCGTAAGCCATCGTCGCAGCCAGCCAGCCGTGCATGAATTCCGCTACCCGGTGTTCATGGTGTGGCTGAACCTGGCTGAGCTGGAGGAATTCTTCGCCCGGTCGCCGTTCTGGTCGCTGGAAAAATTCAACTGGGCGAGCTTTCGCCGGCGCGATTTTATCAATCCGCAGATTGCTGACCTGCGCACAGCCGTGTGTGAGGAAATCCGCCTGCAAACCGGCGAGTCGTTCAGCGGGGAGATATTTCTGCTCACCCATGTGCGCTATCTCGGTTATTGCTTCAATCCGGTTTCGTTCTACTACTGTTTCGACAACGGCAAGCTGGCGTGGATCGTGGCTGAAATCAACAACACGCCGTGGAATGAACGCTTCAGCTATGTGCTGTGCTGCGATGGTGACAAGCCTGTACAGGCATTTGAGTTCGACAAGATTTTTCACGTTTCCCCTTTTCTGCCGATGAACATGCGCTACCAGTGGCAGTTCAGCGCGCCGGCGGACCAGCTGTCTGTTTTCATGCGCAACCTGCAGCAGGAACAGAATCAGGAACAGGAAATATTCAACGCCTGCCTGCTGCTGCAACGGCACGAGGCCAGCCGCCAAAACCTGAATCGCATGCTGCTGCGCTATCCCGCCGTAACGGTCAAAACAGTCGCGGGCATTTACTGGCAGGCCTTCCGGCTGTGGCTGAAAGGCACCCCTTTCCACGATCACCCCACTTCACACGAGGCACGCTGACATGGAATCTTCCGCACTCGGCAAGACATCTTCCCTGACCACCGTTGAACGCTTCTGCCGCCAGCTGCTGCTGAAGGCACTGGCGAACACCGCGTCTGGCACCCTGATCATTGTCGATCCCGACGGCGAGTATGAATTTCGCGGCCGCCAGGATGCCGACATCATCCACGCCCGCATCGACGTACATGATCCTGCCTGCTACCGCGACATGATTTTTGGCGGCAGCATCGGCGCGGCGGAAGCCTACATGACCGGTGACTGGACGACTCCGGATCTCACTGCCGTCATCCGTTTCATGTCGCGCAACCTGAACACCCTCAACCAGCTGGAAGACGGCCTGGCGCGGCTGACCCGCCCGCTGCAGCGCCTCTATCACTGGAGCAACCGCAATACCGAGAAGGGATCGCGCCGCAATATCGCAGCGCACTACGATCTGGGCAACGATCTGTTCCAGCTGTTCCTCGATCCCACCATGATGTATTCATCGGCGATTTTTCCGAGCGAGCAGTCGACACTGGAAGAAGGTTCCATCGAAAAACTGGACCGCATCTGCCGCAAGCTGGATCTGCAACCCACTGATCACGTGATTGAAATCGGCACCGGCTGGGGCGGCTTTGCCATTCACGCCGCTACGCATTATGGCTGCCGCGTTACCACCACCACCCTGTCGCAGCAGCAGCACGATTACGCGCGGGAAAAAATCCGCGCGCTGGGCCTGGAACACAAGATCACGCTGCTGCTGCAGGACTATCGCGATCTTACCGGCGAGTACGACAAGCTGGTGTCGATCGAGATGGTGGAAGCAGTGGGCCACCAGTTTTACGGCGCCTACTTCGAAACCCTGGGCCGCCTGCTGAAACCGGAAGGACTGGGCCTGATCCAGGCGATCACCATCGACCACAAGCGTTACGCGTCGGCCATCAAAAATGTCGACTTCATCCAGCGCTACATTTTCCCCGGCTCCTGCATTCCGTCCGTCAACGCACTGCTGGACAGCTGCGCCCGTCGCAGCGATCTGGAACTCACCCACTTCGAGGACATCACGCCGCACTACGCGCGCACGCTGCGTGAGTGGCGCCACAATTTCATGCGTCATCGCGACGAAATTCGCACGCTGGGTTACAGCGAGGAATTCATCCGCCTGTGGGATTTCTACTTCTGTTATTGCGAGGGCGGTTTTGCGGAACGGGTGATCGGCGACGTGCAAATGCTGTTCGCCAAGCCCGGCTATCGCGGCAAGACCGTGCTGGGCAAGGTCTGACATGCTGCTGAATGCCGCGCTGTTCCAGGCCGGCTGGTTGCTCTGCGTGCTGGAACGTGGGCCGCTGGCACTGATTGCCACGGCGCTGATCCTGGCGGTGCACGGCCGCTGGGTCTGTCAGAATCCGCGTGAGTGGTGGCTGATTCTGGGGCTGGGTGCATTCGGCACGGCGCTGGATTTTTTGCTGCTGCAGGCCGGGGTATTCCGGTTTGAGGGTCATGATTTTCCGCCGTTCTGGCTGACTGCCATGTGGCTGCTGTTTGCCAGCACGCTGAATCACTCACTGCGCTGGTTGCAAGCGCGCTGGTGGCTGGCGGCGCTGTGCGGCGCGATTGCCGCGCCACTCAGCTATATGGCGGGCGCACGCCTGGGCGCACTGGAAATCGATACGGCACGGCTGCCGCTGCTGGCGCTGGCCTGGGCATTGCTGCTGCCGCTGGTGTATCACATCAACCAGCGCCTGCTGCCCGCAGCTGCGATAAAAGTGGAGGCTGCAACATGAAAGTTCTGCTGGCATTGGCGCTGACCCTGGTCAACAGCACTGCTTTCGCACAAGCGGCAACCTCCTCCCGCCTCGACTACATCGGCACCGCGTCCTCACCCGACACCGGCATTCCGGTCTACACCGAAGCCTATGCCGAGCATTACGATGCCAGCGGCAAACTCCTGCAAACTCAGGTCCAGTACCGCGACGCACAAGGCAACGCCATCGCCGACAAGCAACTGGATTACCAGCGCCATCCACACGCGCCCGCGTTCACTTTCGTAAATCACAAAACCGGTTACCGCGAAACCGTGAGCTGGCTGGACGACGGCCGCATCCGGCTGAGCCACGCCGATTCCCCGCAGGCACCGGCGCGGGAGAAAATTCTCGCCGTGCCGGAACCGGTGGTGGCCGACGCCGGCTTCAACCAGTTCGTGCGTGCCCATCTGCCGCAGCTTGAACAGGGCCAAACCGTTTCATTCCACTTTCTGAATCCGGCGCGGCTGGACTGGTTTCGCTTCACCGCCCGTGGCGAGCCGCTGGACACCAGCACTCTCCAGGTCACCATCGCGCCCGCCAGCCGCATCCTGCAATGGCTGGTGGAACCCATCCGCCTGACCTACGCCCGCGACTCGGGCCGCCTGCTGCGCTATGAAGGGCTCACCAATATCAGTCTGGAAGGCGGCAATACGCTGGTCGCCAGGATTGAATACCGTTACGCGGAAAAAACAGTAGAATTCACCCACATTTCGCCCGAGGGTTAACGCCGTGCATTCCATACAGTCGGTTGCAGAGAAGACAGGGCTGACGCCGGATGTGATTCGCATCTGGGAACGGCGCTATCAGGCGGTGGCGCCGGATCGCACCGCCGCCAACCAGCGCCTGTACAGCGACGCCGACATCGAACGGCTGGCCCTGCTCAAGCGCGTCACCGACGGTGGCCGCCGCATCAGCAACGTGGCCAATCTGAGCGACGACGAACTGCGCCGCATGGCCGGCCAGCAGTTACCTGCCAATTCCACGCGTCCAGCGGTCAGCAGCCACGAAGACCTGCACGGCCGTCACGAACAGGCGCTGGAAGCCATTCTGGAACTGGACCCTCTGGCGCTGGAGCACCTGCTGCAGCGCACCCTGATGGACCTGGGATCGGTCGCCTTCATGACGCAATTTGTAGCGCCGCTGCTGGTGACAGTGGGCGAACGCTGGCGCTCCGGCGCCGTGCGCACCTGCCAGGAACATTTCACCAGCGCGCACCTGCGATCCTTTCTGGGCCGCATCATGCTCAGCGCCAACACCGATCCACTGGGGCCGCGCATCGTGGTAGCCACCCTGCCCGGCCAGGCCCACGAACTGGGCGCCACCATGGCGGCCGTCACCGCAGCGCAGTCGGGCTGGAACGTGATTTATCTGGGAGCAAGTGTGCCGGTGGAGGAAATTGCCTTCACGGCGGATTGCAAGGATGCGCGCGCCGTGGCCATCAGTCTGAGTTATCCGCTGGACGATCCGCGCGTGCCCGACCTGCTCACCGAACTGCGCCAGCAATTGCCGGCGGCCTGTCGTCTGCTGGTGGGGGGAATTGCGTCGCACCGCCATCTGCGCGTGCTGGAAGCGATCGGCGCGCTGCAGGCCGATGATCTGGCGCAACTGTCTGCGCAGCTGGACCGGCTGCGCTGATCCTGTCGCAGAACCCGCATCAGGACGCGGTTAACCGCTCCCGCATCGCCAGTTCAATTTCCCGAATCTGTTGCCCCACCAATTCCGGGTCCAGCTTCACCGACGGCAGCACTTCCACCGTCGCGCGAATATTGCGGTGACCGAGCAATTCCCAGAAATGGGTGCCAAACGCCACTTCACCCACAAACGGCACCGGATTCACCTCGCCTTCTGCGTGGTAGCGGATCAGCAGCGGACACACGGTGACGTTGGTGGCATGCACCACCTTGAACAGTTTCTTGTGAAAACGGCGGATTTTTTTGCCGTCGGTGGTAGTGCCTTCGGGAAAAAACAGCACCGACAGATTGCGGTCGAGACGCTCGGCCATCAGCTGCGCTACCTGCTCGGTATCACCGGCGCCGCGCGCGATGAACAGGGTACCAATGCGCTGCGCCATCCAGCCCACCACCGGCCAGCCCGCCACTTCCGCCTTGGACAGAAAATTCACCGGCGTCAGGCTGCCGATCAGCGGAATGTCGAGCCAGGAAATGTGATTGGCGATCATGATCACCGCGCCGTTGTTTTCGTGGGGCACTTCGCCGACCACGGTCAGATCCACTTCCAGAATCTGCAGCATGCGTGCGTACCAGCGCCGCATGGTGTCGCGCATGTCCGGATGAAATGGCTCGCGGTGACCGCCCTGACGGAAGAGTTGCCCGAAGCCGGACAGCATGTGAAGGGCGAGTACCGAAACCCGCCGCAGCCTGAGTGACAACATAGAAAACCAGCGCCCCGTGAAAACGACGGGCAATGGTTGCGCAGAAAGGGCCGGCGATCAAGGGGCGCCGGCCCGGTCCTGCGGCAGGGCCGGCTAGTCCGGATCACCCGCCAGATCCGGCGTCACCAGCCGGTAACGCAGCATCATTTCATGGTCCTCGTGATCCAGGATGTGACAGTGCCAGCCATACCCCTGCAGCGGCCAGCCCAGCTCATCCCAGCCGAACACCTGATCCGGATCGAACCCCAGCTCCGCCGCCGTCGGAAAGCGCACCAGAATGCGGGTGATCTGCCCCGGCGGACAGCGCACCGTATCCTTCCAGCCATCCTCCACCGCCAGCGGCAGATCCATCGGCCAGCCACGTTTGTAACGGTCGGCCGACGGTGCCCAGCGCTTGCCCTTCCGGCGCGGTGGCGGATTGAATGCCAGATACAGCCCGGTGCGGAAATCCTGTCGGCCGATAATGCGGAACTGCACCAGATGCAGATGCATGGTGTGGTCCCACGGCGAGTTATTGACGAAATCCCACTGCTCGATGCGGCCCTGCACCGGCATCTCAATGGGCTCGTCCTCATACCGCATGTTGTTGATGTTCATGTCCGAGAACGGAATGCGATTGTCCAGCAGCCAGTTCAGCGTGGCGGTGCGCACGAACTCCGGCTGGTCCAGCGGCGGCAGTTTTTCCGGCTGGCCTGCGCCACCGCGCAGCGTCGCCGGCACCGGCCCCTGAAAACCGCGCGCCTCCCGCGCCGTAAACTGCATGATGTTGGGAATCATCTTCGACCCCAGCATCTGCCCCGGCCACACAATCTGCTCGTCATTCAGCAGCTGGATTTTCTCGCCCGCCTGCAGACTGGAAAAATCCACCAGCAGATCGAAACGCTCGCCCACGCCCACCGTTATCTGGTGCGTCAGCACCGGCGCATCCAGCAGACCGCCATCGGTGCCGATCACATGAAACAGCATGCGGTTGGAAAAATAGAACGTGTAGGTGCTGAGCGACGAACCATTCAGCAGACGGAACCGGTACAGCCCGCGCTCCACATTCAGGTTGGGCCACACTTTGCCATTCACGCACATCACGTCGCCACAGAAACCGCCCTGCCACCAGTTGCGCGGCACCGTGGGCGTGGCGTAAAAGCGCGGCATGCCATCGTCCCAGAACATCTTGTCCTGAATGGTGAGCGGAATTTCATAGTCACCGCTGGGCAGACCAAGCGGATTGTCGGCCTCGCCGGTATCCCACTCGTCGCGCACCCAGTACTGCGTCGCCAGCCCTCCGTACACATTCAGCCGCGTGTTGCCCATCGCGTGATCGTGCAGCCACAGCGTACTGGCCTGGATGTCGTTGTTGAATTCATAGACGCGACTGGTGCCGGGGCGGAACAGATCCATGGCGTTGCCGTCGTGCTCCGGCTTGTTGGGCGCGCCATGCAGATGCACCGACACCGGCGGAATTACCAGATCCAGCGCGCAGGTGCCGTGGTGGGACAGGTCGATGTCTTTCGCGAAGATGTGATCGTTGAGGCGGTTTTCAAAAATCGTGGGAATGTTTTCGCCACGTTTGGCAATGAAGGTCGGCCCCATGTGCGTGGCGCCCGCATAGCCCCACGACCGCGCCGGCGCCAGATCGCGATGGAACTGGTGCAGCGCCTCGCCGATAACCACCGTGCCACCCAGCTTGCGCAGCGGCGGCACCGGCAGTTCGTCCACATAAGGTTCCAGCACGGGGGAATGAAATAACAAAGGCAACGGCACCGCCGGCACGGTGGGCTGACGATGCCGGCCACTGTCCGCCAGACTGCTGCCCGCTGACAGGCCTGCCGCCGTTGCAATGCCTGCACCCAACACAGAGCGACGGGAAAATCGGAAAGACGCCATGACAGAGCTCCTGTTCTTGTTGTTCTGGAAGACTTCTGCTTTTTGAAACCGCCCATCAACCTGGCTTTACGGCATACCCCATATAACTGCCACGCACATTGCGCGACGGACGCATCGACGCCACCGCGCCCACTTGCGCCGCCGTCATGTTGCCGCGCTTGAACTGGCGAATGGCCGACAGCGCCCGCAGCGGCGAACCTTTCGGTGAAGCACCCACCAGATCGCGCTGCTGCAAACCATGCCGGCGCAAACCGGCGCCCAATTCATCCGGCGTGATGAACATGTTCCAGACGTGCATGTTGCGGGGCATGAAACTGGTCAGCGGCAATTCCTGCGCGATGAAGATATTCACCAGCCAGCTGTACGCCGTGCGATTGATGGTGTCGAACAGGAACAGGCCGCCCGGTTTAAGTACGCGGGAAATTTCTGCAATGGTGGCGTGCCAGTCTTCGATATGTTCCAGCACATCGCAGCAACTGACCACTTCAAAGGAGGCATCGGGAAACGGCAGGCTATCGCCAAAGCCGCAGTGATAGTCGATCTCCAGCCCCTGCTGCTGCGCGTGAGCGCGGGCCGTCACCAGCGACTGCTCCGACGGATCGATTCCCGTCACCCGGCAATTCAGACTGGCAAATTCCTCCGCCAGCAGACCGCCGCCACACCCCACATCCAGCAGGTTGAACGGCGACGCCAGATGGGCATGCTGTTCCAGCAGCCGGGCAAAATACGGCACGCGCCAGGGATTGACCGTGGTTTTCAGCAGATTGAGCAGACTGCTCTCATCCCACCAGGTGTCCGACATCTTGTCGTAAAGGGTGTTGTCCGCCGTTTGGATGGTGGCCATGTGTGCGCTCCCTGCCCTTCCCGCCATTGTCAAGTCAATTGACACAATCTAGAGCCGGCATCAGGGGAAGTCAAGCGAGGGGGCCCGCCAGTCGCCGGAGCACAACCATCCCGCCTGAACTTCCCAAACAGGGAACGCTTTGGGTAGCAAAACGTAACACCCCGCTAAATTCCATATGCACGAATACAACCGACTGGCAGCGGCTTAGCGTCAAACATTTGATTGAATGTTACGGAATGTGAAAACCCTTGGTCAGTTACGGTGACTTAGTCGAATTTGTCCTAAGCATCCGGAATCCGGAAAGCGAACCGTATTTTTCTCCAAGCGTGGCGCTGCCCGATTCGTCAAAGTCACGGCGATTGTTACCGCGCGCTAGACCGAACGGCTATCAACAGGTTCACCACAATAGCCAGACATCAATGCCCGCTTACAACGTAAAGCGATTGCAACCGTGTGTAACCATCTCGAATTTTCACTGCACTGAATTTCCTGTCATTTCTGTTTTTGTGCAGAACAACCCATCCTGCGTGTGACCGCGCAGACAGATTGCGATCACACGGAACAACCGTTGCTCCTCTCCTCCCGACCACTCCCCGTGGTTCTTTTTCGGAATGCTAATCAACGGATGCGTGCATATGGGCATTCTTGTCTGTTTGTGTGATTAACCGGGAGAAAACAATGAATCGTGTAGTAGCAGGATGTGCCTTCGCGATAGCGATGGTCAGCAGCAGTTTCGCCAACGCCTATACCTATCAACTACGGCCCGACATCAATATTACGTCGGCCGACGGCACTCACATTTCCGCCCACGCCTATGTGCCCGTCGGTGCACCGGGTGAAAAATTTCCCGTGGTCATGTTCGTCAACAGCTGGGGTCTGGGGGAAAGTGAATATGACAAGCAGGCCATGAAGTTTGCCGAGCAGGGCTATGTCGCCCTGGCCTACGCGGCGCGCGGCTGGTACACCTCTGGTGGCGTTATCGATGTGGCCGGCCCCAAAGACATGCAGGACGTCAATGCAGTGGTGGACTATCTGGTGTCCATGCCCGAAGTCGACGCCAACAATATCGGCATGACCGGCGTTTCCTACGGTGGCGGCATGACACTGCTGGCCGCCGCCCACGATGCGCGCATCAAGACCGTCGTGTCGTTCAGCGGCTGGACCGACCTGATGGACTCCCTTTACGGCGGCCTGCCCGGCGATGCCAACGGCCAGGGCCAATCCACACCGCGCACCACCTGGGCATCCCTGCTGATCTTTGCCGGCAACCTGATTGGCAACATGTCGCCGGAAGTCGAGCAGAACTGGGATCGGCTGATGAACAACTATGAAATCGAAGAAGTCACGGACTGGGCGGCCCAGCGCAGCGCCATGACCTTCATTGACGAATACAACACGCGCCAGATTCCCGTGTACATGATCAACAACCTGCAGGATCAGCTGTTCCAGTCCAACCAGATCGAGAAGTTCTACAGCGGATTGAATTACGACGCGAAGCGCTTCGATGTCTATCGCGGCATTCACATCACCGGCGAGATCGGCGGCTTCCTCAACGTCGCTGGAACGCTGGCTGATTTTCTGGGCGCCGGAGAAATCAGAAGCGCGATTGTCGGCATCGTGACTGCGCTGGGCATTGATTTCGGCCACATGGACAACAACGTCCCCTGGAAGAATGCTCACCTGTGGTTCGACTACCACCTGAAAGGCATTGCGGTAGACCCGGCCACCGGCCGCCAGATTGCCCTGGAAGAAAAGGTTCAGCTGAAAAACAAGGTTGCCAGCACCACCTTCAAGGATTGGGCCGCGCCGCAGGATTCCGCCAGCGTAACCAAACAGACCTTCTACTTCGACCGCTCGCAGGACAACTGGTATTCGCCCGTCACGAACAAACTGAAAACCCAGACCGTCGGCAGCAGCAACTACTCCATCTATACCGGCCAGGACACCGCTGCCACCACCGGCATCAATCTGCCGGGAAATCTGGACAGCTTCATCGACGTGATCAGCAGCTTCCTGCTGGATGACATCACCCTGTCGTCCACATTGGGCGGCCTGATGGAAGCGCATCTGCCCAACGTGCAACGCACCGCCAATCTGGGCGACTTCACCAAATACTATCTCAACATCAACTGCCCGCTGGGCTGCTACCGCGAAGCCGGTGCGCGCTACGACACCACCACTTTCAGCACTGCGAAAAATGTTGTGGGCACTGCGCACATGAATATGTGGGTGGAATCGCAATCGTCCGACCTGCACCTGACGGCGTACGTGTATGAAGTGGTGCCAAACGGTCCGAGCAAACTGATCACCGACGGCCCGGTAACCCGCCGCAATGTCGTGACAGGCCAGCCGGTCAATCTGGAGTTCGATATGGTGTTCACCCACTACACCACCCAGCCCGGCAGCAAGATCGCCGTGGTGTTCGACACCGAAGACCCGCTATACCGGAAGTCAGGCACCTATAACAAGCAGATCAAGTTCCTGCACGGCAGCGGCTACAACTCACAGATCACCATTCCTTTTGCGAATTGAGGGCAAACGCTGACAGGAACGAGGGCGATGGCTGAAACGGCCATCGCCCTTTCTTTGATTGTCGCTTCAAGCGGAACTGTGAAGTACTTTTTGAGAAAGTAAGTTGCGAAGCTGGTGCGATGGTGTTTATTGTGCACAGAATCGGGATTATGGTGGGTGGCTGCTTTGGGTGAGAAGCGGAAGTTCCAGCAAGCTGCCACAGCAGCGCCTGCCCTGTACCACAATGCTGCCTTCGCCATCGCGGAAGCCGTTACTCAACAGGCCACTGGTCCTACCAGCACCGAAATGGATCAACGTTTTATCCGGAATTTAAAGGTCTGGCTAAAAGCCATGCAGGGTTGGTCAATCCGGAATGTACCCACCCTCACCCTCAATCACCAGCGTCTGTGCAGCCGGATTTTTCAGGTTGTCGAGCGTCATCATGGTACCGCTGGCGTAGATGCGGTTATTCAGCAGAAACAGACTCATCAGCATGCCCTGGATGGGCACCGCCCACTCCACCACGCCAGCATCCCTGCGAATACCAACCACATGGGTCTGCATGCCCTTTTTAGTGCGGCCGGCGACTTCAGCAATAGCATGGGTTTCACTGAGATCGAAGCCGCCGGTATTCGCGGACGGGTCTTTCTTCAACACAGGTTCGTATTGGATGGGCAGCTTGGGCAACAGGGTGCCTCTGGCCATATCGATGCGGATGATCTCATCGGTTTTCACCAGCCAGGCAATGCCGTCCTCGGTGATGCGGATTTTTTGACGCCCACCCACATCCAATGCCCAGCGCACCTCTCCGGTGTTGACATCAATGCCCACGGTGCCGTGGTTCAGTACCAGCAGCAGGGTGTCGGCGAAAATGCCGGTGGCTTCGGATTTGACTCCCAGTTCCTTGAGATTTTTTCCGGCAAAGAACGGATGGGACAGCCAGTCATTGCAGGCTTTATCGAAGACGGTGTTGCCGGTGGCCAGGTCTATTTTGCGGTAGCCTTCCATATGAAGAGCGTACACATAACCATTGCTAGCAATTTGGCAGCTGGTAGCAAAATCAGTAAACCGATGTAACCACCGACATTGCATGGAAGGCCATTCATATAAGCTCACAGCAAACGGAATACTGCTGAAAAGCAATTCACTTTCGCTTTTTTTGTACTTCAGAAACAATGAATCGGGGGCTGTAACTTCCCGTATATTTTTACCAAGCAACTTTTTATCCAGAATGATTCCGGGGCTCTCGTCCACCAAGAAGAGAATTTCGCTTTCGCCAACATAGGCGACTGCAAAACCTTCAACAGCCACCTTCACTTCCAGCGTCAACGTCGCTTCATCAATTATACAGAGGACCTGTTCACTACCCTGGCAGCAATAAATTTTGCCACCCTCAAAATAGACGTTCTTCAAAATTTCAAGCTGATGCGTCTCGGCAGGCTTGGTGAATTTCCTTGATTGAGTTAATCCACTAGAGTTTAGAGTTTCGGCTGTATAAAAAGCCGGAAAAATCGAAAAAGGTATTGACATGGCAGCATGAAAATCGTTGCCGCAAACTGAATAACTTTTAAGAAAAGTTATTCAGTTTGCGGCCTCCAGAAAGAAATTGACGTTTCGACTCTGGAGGCCGCGATGAACGCGAAAGGATATAGCCGTATCCCCCTCGAACTATGCTATTGGATAACATTTTTGTGCAGGGCGCTACCCCCAAGATCCGCAGGTACCTTCGTGGAGTTACTGATCGGCGCCATGCTGACGCCAACAGGCTTTGTGACCGAAGCCTACCTGATGCTGGATATGCGCAACCACTGGACCAGTTATTACAAATGGTTGCAGCAAGGTAAATGGTCCTGGCTGGCATTGGCCCGTCAATTTGCCCGACTGGCGCTGAAGACCTGCCAGCAGGAGGTAGTGCATCTGGTCATTGACGACACGCTGACATTGCGGGCATCAAAAAAGGCACCTGGCAGCCAGATTCATCACCAGCATGGCAACAAGCCGAACCTGGCGAGCTATGTACGAGGACAATGCTGGGTTAACTTGGCGATGATCGTGGGTCGGCTGGACAGAATCCCGATTGCACTACCGATTCTGTCACGCCTGATTCCCTGCGCAGGCAACACGGGAAAACTGGTGGCAGCACAGACATTGATTCGGGCGGTTTATCGCTTGTTTTCTGGTGCAAAAGTGCGGGTGCTGGTCGATAGCTGGTATATGCGACGTCGCTTTATTCATGCGATGGTGGCACGTGGATTTGATGTGATCGGCCAGATTCGCATTGACACTCGATTCTACGATGAGCCTCCTGCGCGCCAGCCCGGACAGCGCGGTCGCAGTCGGATTTATGGTGAGAAATACACGCCGAAACGGATTGCCCATTTGAAGCGGACGACCACCAGGTTGCGGCTATACGGAAAAGAACAACCGGTGCGTTATCGCAGTCGACGGGTGATGGCCCATTTTTTGGGTGGCCAACGGGTGCATGTGGTCTGGTGCGAATTCCAGAGCGAACGCGGTGAATGGAAATCCCCCTGCTTGTTGCTGTGCACAGACATTACTTTGTCGGCAGAAACAATCATCGAAAGTTACAGTCTGCGCTGGCCCATCGAATCCATGTTTCACCAACTGAAGCAAGCATGGGGCCTGAAAGATGCCTGGCAGCAGACACGGCAAACATTGCACCGCTGGGTTCACATCACCATGGTGGGTTATGGGTTGATTCAGTTACTCAGCTGCATGCAGAATGATGCAGTAAAAAGCCTCTGCCAACATTCACCCTGGCGGCAGAAAAGCTCGGTGACAGCGGGGCAGATTCGCAAAGGGCTGACCACTATTTTCCGCCATGTTGCTGTTCGACAGTGGTGGGATGGTAAATGCAAGAAATTCAGACCGCCCAAATGGGTAGAAATGGCTGACTTTTATTTCCAACAGAAAAAGGCAGCGTAATTACAATTCGATTTCAGGAGTGAGCGGAGATTTCGGGCTGGAAAGTATCGGCCCGAAGGCGATGGTTCGCTCTAAACTCTAGTCCTAAAAGATACTTGTGTAATGGTACTGAACTTGAACCGGTATACATCGCTAAAGCGTTGACCTGCTCAGCGATTTCAAATGATGGTAAATTTATTACACAGCTCTTGGATCGCTTTAGGTTCTCAACTGTCTTCGATGAAGCGTCAATCCCCACCATACAGCTCCAACCAAGCCAAAATATTGATGAATTCGGCGCAACATTCGTACTCCCATCTTCATTTTCCGTGGCAATCAATGAAACTGGCGTTCCGAAGTATAAAATTGACGGTTCAATCTCTTTGTGCATTGGTAATTCCCTCAAGGCCATTTGCACAAAGACTACAGTTACGGAATCGAAGGGTCATTCCGGTTCTTGCTATTCTGCTAACGCCCAGCACACCGGCGGCGCGCAGCGCCGTCCGAGTGCTGCTGATTGTTAGGCCTTACGCCCCTGCTTTCTTCATCTTTTCTTTAAGCTTTTCGCCAATCTCTCCTGCGGTTGGAACCGCATCAGGGTCTTCTGCGAAAATCTCTGCCAATACCGCTATATAAGCCTCTCCAAGTGCAATTGTGATTGCGCTTGCAGTAGCAGCGGAAATCGCACCCCCGGCGACAGTTCCTATACCCGGAAAGAACTTCATAATATTCACAACGACAGTACGCCCAACAAATGTAGCCCCTCCTACTCCGATAGCCGAGGCCACCAATGTGCTGAGTGTTCCTTTTGAAAGCTCCAGACCAAATACCGATGTAATTCCGGCGATCATGCCTATTTGAATAGGTGCGAGAATAGCGGCATCAGAAAATGGGATCGGGCTTGCACCAGCTGCGGCAGCGGCTGTAGATGCGCCAGCAACAATTTTATGCGACTGACTCTTTTTGTAGTTGAGATTAGCTTTCTGTGATGCTGCCAAAGCCCTTCGCTTTCCCTCTGGAATCACCTCCGAAGTAAGCTCGATCAAGCTTTCTAGACCCATTGGCTCAATGGCATGACCATCGTCCATTTCTTCTCGTATAGCCCTTACTCTTACAACATTTTTGGACTCTGGGAGTAATGCCTGAACCTCATTTTTGAAACCATTATCGCTCCTTGCTTTGGTGATCACTGCAATCACAGGCATATGCTTGGCCAGCATAGTATGCAAATCAACTTCAGCTTCTTCGACTCTTCGTCCATCTTCTTGTATGCAAAGCCATGCGACATGTATATGCCGGTTCGAGTCCCGATCTGATGCTCGCTCTTTTATAAGCTTCTCAAGTTCAGCTTGAGTCTCTTTGAACTGAGACATTTCCAAGCCTCTGGTATCAAAGATTGTTAGCGGAACACCTTCCTTAGTAATTTCCCTCGTATTCTGGGTAACAGGGCGCCCGTGTCCTGTTTCTGCAATGTTCTGTTGGAAAACTGAATTGATCAGCGTGCTCTTTCCAACCCCTGATCTGCCAGCAATGAGAATTGTGATATTACCCCGCTCGGTCGTGGCCTTCTGAATGGCTTCTTTTAGAATATCGTCAATATTTTCCATTTCCTCTCCTAGTTTCATTGTCGGCCTAACGCTGGAGTTAAGCCGCCGCGCGTAGCGCGGTCGGCTTGAACGACTTGTTATGTTTAAGGCTTACTCGATCGAAGTAATTGTAGCTTTGCAAGACGCATTATCTATTGTTGCTGTTGCAACGCCAACAGTCATACCTCCGAACCCATTTTTGGCACGATATTTCATGACTAATTGATGAGTACCCTTATCACTGACTGGTGTGATTCTTGTTTCAATATGCTCAAAACTATCAGGGTCACGCATATTATCCTCCACATACTTTTTAACACCTGTATGCGAGCCATCCCAACTACTAAGACAATGGAAACCTTTGAGCCTTTTTTCCTTTTCTTCTGCTGCTTTTTGTGCGGATTCTTTGACGCGTTGCTCTTCTTGTTGTTTCGCTGCAATTGCTCTTTGCTCTTCTCTTGCTTTTCTTTGCTCAGGCGTCAAACTCGATTCCGCTTGCCATACACCATAAACACCAAACAGAATTAACACCAGCACAGCCCAAGTAACTATAGAGGTTTTTTTCGGTGGCTTTGCTCCACAGTTCGGGCAGGATTTTGCCTTGGTGCTTACTTTCTCTCCGCATTCTTTACATTTTACTAGTGCCACTATATTTCTCCTTTTTTAAACATAACGCCTTGCTAACCGGCGGATGTGACTTTGAAAATGTGTGGTAGAGTTTTGCGCAGCAAAACCACACATTTGCAAAGGCGCAGCCGTCCAGTGAACGTAGTGAACGGGGTTGAGCAACTTGTTATGCATTTTGCCTCGTAAATGGCCCAGTTTTTTTGGCAAAATAATAATTAACAACAAATAATGCCATAGCAAATTTGTCATCTATTGGCTCAAAGTTACCATTTTTATTTAGTTGCAATAATCTTTTACCATCTTTGGCAATACCAAATTCTGAAATTTCGTATTCGCTATGTGGAGTTTTAGCAAAAGCTCCTGGACCATCTCGCCAGTGATACGATAATTCTGCTTTTTTAAAAAGCTTACTTACTCGTATGTTATATCCTTGACCAAATGGGCCGTATACCTCAAATGAGAATTTTTCAGGCACAAATACCGTACCTTTTAGTTCATCTGAATTAACTCTTTTAATTTCGTAGTCTTGGATATTCATTTTGATGCATAACGCCAAGTTCAGTGGTGGCCGGAACGGAGTGCCGGCTTGCGCAATAAAATGTGCGCAGCACATTGCGCAAGAAGGCGCGGAGTGTAGGGCATCCACTGCAACGCCTGGTTATGCGTTGCCATACTTGGTTACGCCAGGCAAAAGCAGTTTCTGATAATAATTAGGATCTTGCATTTCGTGCCAATCTCGAAGCCCGTAGAACGCAGATAGAAAACCATTGATGATTCCAGAGCCAATTATCTTGGCGCCCACCCAACCACTTGACTTTGTTTCTCTATACGGTAGCTGCTGATCATGGACACGTACAGGCTTGTTTCCGTACCGC
>CAZBII010000019.1:0-41706 GCA_964491665.1 uncultured Moraxellaceae bacterium | reverse complement strand
GGGCCAGGATGCGGATGGTGCTGTCCACCAGCGAGAGATCGGTTTTGCGCGTGTCCGGCTTGTCGCCGCGGCTGAAGGGCTGGCGCTGGCGGGGGCGCGGCTGGCCCGGGCGTGTCGGGTTGCTGCGGCTGGCCTCTGAATCCGGCAGCGGATAGTCGGGCTGGCCGTGATCCGGGTAGTCGTAGCCAGCGTAATCTGCGGGCGGATAGCCGGGGTTGGGGTGGCTGTAGTCGTGGGGAGCGGGTCCGGCCTGCGGGTTTCCGGTTGTCGTGCCAGGCTGGCGTGCAGGTGGCGCCGACGTGACGGCTGCCGGGGGCGGGTCCAGCCGGATGTCTTTCAGCTGGGTGATCTCCCCCAGTCGCTGCACCATCAATTGCTGAAACACGCCCTGCGGCAGCTTTTCCAGATAGGGCTTGGCCAGGCTGGCGAGGCGGGCGCGGCCGTCCAGGGTGCGGGTGTCCACCTCTTCCGCCAGATGAGAAAAGAAGAATTCCGACAGCGGAGTGGATTCGTCCAGCAGGCCTTCAAAATAGGTGGTGCCGTCCTTGCGGACCAGTGTGTCGGGATCTTCGCCTTCCGGCAGCAGCAGGAATTTTACCTGCCGGCCATCTTTCATGCAGGGCAGGGTGTTTTCGAGTGCCCGCCACGCGGCGCGGCGGCCTGCCTCGTCGCCGTCGAAACAGAAGATCAGTTCCTCGGTGTGGCGGAACAGCTTTTCCACGTGCTCCTGGCTGGTGGCGGTGCCGAGGGTGGCCACCGCGTAGGTGATGCCGAACTGGGCCAGCGCGATCACGTCCATGTAGCCCTCGACGATCACGAACCGGCTGATCTTGTTGCTGGCCTGGCGGGCTTCCCACAGGCCGTACAGTTCTCTGCCTTTATGGAAGACCGGCGTTTCCGGCGAATTCAGGTATTTGGGCTTGTCGTCCCCCAGTACCCGACCGCCAAAGGCGATGACCCGGCCCCGGTTGTCGCGGATGGGGAACATGACGCGGTCGCGGAAGCGGTCGTAGTTGCGGCCCTGTTCGTTCTCGATCAAAAGGCCGGCTTTCAGCAGATGCTGGCGCTTCTTGTCGTCGGTACCGAGGGCGGTAAGCAGGTTGTCCCAGCCTGGCGGGGCGTAGCCGACCCGGAAGTGCTTGGCGGTCTGGCCGCTGAGACCGCGCTTTTTCAGGTAGCCGACCGGACGTTCCTTGACCTTGGGGTTGCGCAGTTGCTGTTCGAAGAATTCGGTGGCCTGCTCCAGGATGCGGAATAAAGGCTGGTGGTCTTCCCGTTGCGGCTGCTGGCTGTCGTCGCGGGGAATTTCCAGGCCCAGATTGCGGGCCAGCATTTCCAGCGCCTCGACAAAGCCCAGTCGGGTGTAATCCATCAGGAAGCCGATGGCATTGCCGCTGGCGCCGCAGCCAAAGCAGTAATAGAACTGCTTGTCGGGGGATACAGTAAATGAAGGGGTTTTTTCCTGGTGGAACGGGCAGCAGGCCGCGTAGTTCTTCCCGGTGCGTTTCAGGGGAACATAGCTGTCGATGAGCTCCACCAGGTCGGTGCGGGAGAGCACGTCATCGATAAAGTCGTCGGGAATGCGGCCTGCCATGAAACACCTTGTCGGGGGGAATACCGCGTGGCGGGTGCGGTGTGCAACCCGCCGTCCTGCCGGATTTTCTTAGCCTAGCAGCGCTTTCAGCTTCTGGCTGACGGCGCCCATGTCGGCGCGACCCTGCACCTGCGGTTTCAGCACGGCCATGACCTTGCCCATGTCCTTCATGCCTTCGGCGCCGGATTCGGCAATGGCGGCCTTGATCAGGGCTTCCAGTTCGGCATCGCTGAGGGCGGCGGGCAGGAATTCCTGCAGCACGTTGATTTCTGCCTGCTCCTTTTCCGCCAGATCCGGGCGTCCGCCCTGATTGAACTGGGTGACCGAGTCCTTGCGCTGCTTGATCATCTTGTCCAGCACCGCCAACACACGGGCATCGTCCAGCTCAACGCGTTCATCCACCTCGATTTTCTTGAATTCGGCAGTGGCCAGGCGCAGGGTGCCCAGGCGGTCCTTGTCCTTGGCGCGCATGGCGTCTTTCACGGCTTCGTTAATGCGGTTCTTGATGTCGGACATGCGGAATCCCTCGTATTCGAATGGGTGTGGTCAGGGAAGCACAAATACGCCGGATCGGGATTTCCCGCCGGCGTATTGGTTCAAGATGGTCTGGTGCAGTTGGCGCTTAGAACAGGCGCTTGCGGCGAACGACGTCGCGAGCCACTTTCTTGGCGTGGCGCTTTACTGCAGCAGCTTGCTTGCGCTTGCGGATCTGGGTGGGCTTTTCGTAGAACTCGCGACGGCGAACTTCTGCCAGAACACCCGCTTTTTCGCAGGAACGCTTGAAACGACGTAGTGCAACGTCGAATGGCTCGTTTTCTTTGACCTTGACCTGAGGCATTAACTCTTCACCTTGCTGAAAGCATGCTGTTTGCAAATTCATTTACGGCTGCCGGGGCAAGCCATAAAACCGGATTCAAAACCTGTTTCGAGTGTGGTCGGGATACAGCATGTTTAGTCCTGGACCACAGGGGTGGTGCATTTTAAAGGGATTGCCGGGCAATTGCAAAGCCCCCCGAAACCGTTAATATCGCCCTTCCAAAATTCCGGGTAGTGGCCGAAGGTGCTGGGCATGCGTGTGTTGGGAATCGAGACATCCTGTGATGAAACCGGCATCGCTATCTATGACAGTGCGGCCGGAATCCTGGCGGATGCCCTGTACAGCCAGGTGGATCTGCATGCCGAATACGGCGGGGTGGTGCCGGAACTGGCGTCCCGCGACCATGTGCGCAAGGTGATTCCCCTGATAAAGGAAGTGATGGCGCGGGCGCAGTGCCAGCCGGCAGATCTGGGCGCGGTGGTTTATACCGCTGGCCCAGGCCTGGTGGGTGCCCTGATGGTGGGGGCGGCAGTGGCCAAGAGTCTGGCCTATGCCTGGGGTGTTCCCAGTTTTCCCGTGCACCATATGGAAGGCCATCTGCTGGCGCCCCTGCTGGAAGACCCGGCACCGCAGGCGCCGTTCGTCGCTCTGCTGGTGAGCGGCGGTCACACCATGCTGGTCAATGTAAAAGCCATTGGTGACTACGAGATCCTGGGGGAATCCCTCGATGACGCCGCAGGGGAAGCCTTCGACAAGACCGCCAAGATGCTCGGACTGGGTTATCCCGGCGGACCCCGGCTGGCCGCCCGGGCTGAACTGGGCAATCCGCAACGCTTCCGCTTCCCCCGCCCCATGACGGACCGTCCCGGTCTGGACTTCAGTTTCAGCGGTCTGAAAACCTTCTGCCTGAATACCCGCGATGAGTGCGCGCGTGCGCCCGGTGGGTTGGGCGAGCAGGATATCAATGACATCTGCTGGGCGTTTCAGGATGCGGTAGTGGAGACGCTGGCGATCAAGTGCCGGCGTGCCCTGCAGCAGACCGGCGCGAAGCAGCTGGTGGTAGCGGGCGGGGTGAGTGCGAATCTGCATCTGCGGGCGCGCTTGCAGGAAGTGATGGCAAAGCTGAAGGCCGAGGTGTTTTATCCGCAGCTGAAATACTGCACGGACAACGGCGCGATGATTGCGTTTGCCGGTTACCAGCGACTGCTGGCTGGCGAGCCGGGCAATCTGGCGGTGCAGGTGCGGGCGCGCTGGCCGTTGTCGGAATTGAAAGGCGGGAGTTGAATCGCTGTTCAGCCGGGTGTGTCGGTGCTGGCGTTGGATTCCTTGCGGGCAACGACCGGCTGTTCTTCGCCCTTCAGCAGTTGCGCGATGTTGTTCCGGTGGCGGAACAGCAGCATGAGCGACAGCACCAGGATCGGATAAAACAGTTCCGCCCGTATCAGTAAAACCAGCATCGGTGCGGTGAAAAAGCTGACGATGGCGGCGAGCGAGGAGATGCGGGTGGTGAAAGCGACGATGCCCCACACCAGTCCGATGGCCAGAGCGCTCGGCCAGTGCAGCGCGGTCACGGCGCCCATGGCAGTGGCTACGCCCTTGCCGCCGCGAAAATCGAAATACACCGGATACAGATGCCCGAGGAAGGCCCAGAAACCGCAGAAGGCAGCGATGCTGTCAGGCAGTCCCAAGCGCCGGGCAATCAGGACAGGAATGACGCCTTTGGCAACATCGCCGATCAGTGTGAGAATGGCCGCCAGTTTGCCGCCCACCCGCAGCACGTTGGTGGCTCCCGGGTTTTGCGAACCGGTGGAGCGGGGGTCGGGATAGCCGAACAGCCGGCACACCAGTATCGCGGTGGAAACCGATCCCAGCAGATAGGAAAATGTCCAGAGCACGATGGCCAGCAGGCTGTACAGGTGCGTCACCTTTGCGTGAAGAATGGATGTGCAGGACCGGTCGTCGCAGCTGCGGCGTGGTAGTGACCGGATTGTTTCACTTCGTTTCCGGATGCTCAAGCGCAATCACTGCGGGCATCTTCTCAATTCATAATAGTCGTGGCCGGTTTGGCGGGCAGGTTTGATGGACATTGTTTTTATACGCGATCTGAAAATCCAGACCGTCATTGGCGTGTTTGAGTGGGAGCGCGCCATTCGCCAGACGGTGGTGCTGGATCTGGAAATGGGATCCGATATCGCGAAAGCGGCAGCCACCGATCATCTGGAAGATGCACTGAATTACAAGGCAGTGGCTAACCGGCTGATCCAGTTTGTGGAAGACAGCAGTTTCCAGCTGGTGGAAACCCTGGCGGAAGCGATAGCGCGCATTCTGCGGGAAGAATTTGGCGTGCCCTGGTTGCGGCTGCGGGTCAGCAAGCCCGGTGCGGTGCGCGGCTCGCAGGATGTCGGCGTGCTGATCGAGCGCGGCAGCAAGGGCTGACGGGCAACGCCAATGACCAGGGTTTTTCTCGGCATGGGTAGCAACCGCCATCGCGAACGGAATATCCGGGCGGCACTGGACCTGTTGCGGCAGACGTTTGGCGGGGGGATGCTGGTTTCCCCTGTTTTTGAAAGTGCGTCGGTGGCGGGATCGGCGGTGGCCGCTGACAGTGCTGGTGATGCCTATTTCAATCTGGTCTTGGCGGTTGAGACAGATTTGGCGGTGCGGGAACTCAAGCAGCTTTTGCGTGGGATTGAAGCGCAGTGCGGGCGGGTGCGGGGTGCGCCGAAAGAGGCGGGCTGTCCGCTGGATATTGATCTGCTGCTGTACGGCGATGTGGCGGGCGTGGTGGACGGCGTGTTGCTGCCGCATCCGGATGTGCTGAGTCGTGCGTATGTGCTGCGGCCATTGTCGCTACTGGCGCCGCAGTCCCGGCATCCGCAATTGCAGCAAACCTTTGCGCAGTTGTGGGCCGAAAGGGCGAGTTCCGCAATGGCGCTGCGGGAAGTGGATGCATCCTTTCTGGATTGATGTTGCGTGCCGTTGCGTCAGACCAGTGACAGGCCGCCATCCACGGCAATGATCTGCCCGGTAATGAACGGGGCGTTTTCCGCAAGAAAATAAATGGTTTTGGTAATGTCATCCGGCGTGCCGAGCGCCTGCATCGGCGTGTTGCTGAGGGTGGCGATCTGTTCCGGTTCGGCAATCTGGCCGTCGGTGGGCCAGAGAATGGCGCCGGGGGAAACGCCGTTCACCCGCACATCGGGCGCCAGTGCGCGGGCCAGTGATAGCGTCATGGCTTTCAGTGCGGCCTTGGCCATGCAGTAGGGCGTGAAATCCGGGCGCGGTTTGTCGGCATTGATATCGATAATGTTCACCACATTGCCTTTGCTCTGTTGCAGTAGTGGCAGCAGATGCTGCGTGAGGAAAAAAGGCGCGGTGGCATTGCTGGCAAACAGGTCGTTCCATTGCGCCAGGGTGGTGGCGCCGAATTCGGTGGCGTAAAAGGACGAGGCATTGTTCACCAGCAGGTCGAGACGATGTTTCCAGCTGCGCACCTGTTCGGCCAGTTGTTCCCAGGCGGCCGGGTCGGACAGATCGGCGTGCAGCGCAATGCAGGAATGCGGGCGCGCGGCGTTGAGCTGGTCGCGCAGATTTTTGGCGCTGTCGCCGGAGCTGCGGTAGTGCAGGACGATGTCGTAGTCGCGCTGGTGAAAGAAGGCGGCTGTGTGGGCGCCAATGCGGCGGGCGGAGCCGGTGATCAGGGCGACCTTGCGGGAAGAATCGGTTGTCATTGTTATTCCTTCATTGTGCTTTCACATATGCTTTTTTGACGTCGCCAATGGCCAGGATGCGACGCTTGCGCAGTTCGATGCCCAGCGTTTCACCCTTGAATCCCAGCGCCACCAGCGGCTTTGCCTCAACCCTGCGCGCAGCGGTGAAGCAGTCGCGGATATAGTCGGCCTGCGGATAGTCGCGATCTTCCAGTCCAGTGCGGCCACGGGCGTCTGCTTCGCAGGCCAGCAGAAACAGCGGCAGGGTTTCCGGCCGGCGCATTGCATCCAGTGCTTCCAGCAAACGCATCACTGTGGCGGGTTTCAATTCAAACGCGCGATGACTGTGCGTGTGGAATTCCGCGACCAGCTGGCTCAGGCGCTTGACCGGATTGGGCGCACGCAGACGGGTGCACAGCTTTTCCGCCAGATGCTCGCTGATGCCTTCGTGCCCCGGATGGCTGGGCCATTTGTCCCGTGGCGTCATCCCCTTGCCGAGGTCATGGCAAATCAGGGAAAACAGTACGGCAATCCGTTCGGATTTTTCCAGTGGCTGAGTCTGCATCAGTTTCAGCGCCGACTGCAACGTCAGCATGACATGCAGGCCGGTATCGATTTCCGGGTGATGTTTGGGAGGCTGGGGCACGCCGAACAGCCGGTCCAGTTCGGGAAATACCGCAACCAGCGCGTTACAGTCGCGCAGGGCTTCGAAGTAGCGCCAGGGCGATGGCTCCAGCAGGGCCTTCTCGGTTTCGGTCCAGACCCTTTCCGGAGTGAGGGTTTGCAGTTCGCCGCTGCGGGCGATCTCGCGCATCAGGCTCAGCGTTTCGTCGGCAATGCGAAATCCCAGGTGATGAAAGCGGGCAAGAAAGCGCGCTACCCGCAGAACACGCAGCGGATCTTCCACAAAGGCCGGGGAAACATGGCGCAGCAGTTTTTGCTGCAGATCCTGCTGGCCGTGAAACGGATCGATGATGACACCATCTTCCTGCTGCGCCATGGCATTGATGGTGAGATCGCGTCGCGACAAGTCTTCTTCCAGTGTGACTTCGCTGCCGCTGTAGCATTCAAAGCCGGTATAGCCGTGGCCGCTTTTGCGCTCGGTGCGGGCAAGCGCATATTCCTCGTGCGTGACGGGATGCAGGAATACCGGAAAATCCTTGCCGACCGGTGTGAACCCCTGCTCGCGCATGACCTGTTCTGTCGCGCCGACCACAACCCAGTCGCGATCCTTGCCGGGAATGTCCATCAGCTGATCGCGGACGGCGCCGCCCACCAAATAAATCTGCATATTGTTGCGTATGAATTTTTTCTGAAATTACAAAAAAGGGTTTGACCGTGTTTTTGCCAACCACCTATAGTGTAGAGCTATGACACCCCAAATCACAGCCTTCATTCCAGCACTGATTCTACCGGTCGCAGCCGTCAAGCGTTGCGCGATGGCCCGTGCGCGAATCCGCGCTTGGCGTAAACGTGAATCTGCTGTGGTGAGGGGAATCGGGTTGTAGGCGAATTCCACTGTTTCAAAAGGCCGCAGCGTTCACAGAACCTGCGGCCTTTTTGCATTTATGGGCGCCGGTTTTCGGAAACGCTGCTATTCAGCAAGGAGGAAAAGGAGAGTGTGTACATGTCGGTGCCGGCTGCTTATATCGTTGTAATCATGGTCTGGTCCACCACGCCGTTGGGTGTGAAGTGGAGTTCGGTGGGCATGTCGCCGGTGGCGGGTGCGTTCGGGCGAATTCTGCTGGCGGCGCTGCTGGGAATGGTGCTGGCGCGTGTGCTGCGGGTGGCGGTGCCGTGGCATCGTCAGGCCGTGCGGGTTTATGCATTTTCCAATATCGGTGTGTTTCTGGGGTTGCTGTGCGTGTATTTCGGTGCGCAGTTCATGCCGTCGGGGCTGATCTCGATTTTGTATGGTCTATCGCCGGTGATGTCGGCATTGCTGTCGCGCTTTCTGCTGAATGAGCCGCCGTTTTCTCCCAGCAAATGGCTGGCAATGGCGCTGGGGCTGGCGGGGCTTGTGGTGGTGTTTCGCCACGAAATCCTGTTGTTGAACGGCAATTTTGCCGGCTTTGCGCTGGTGCTGTTCAGTGTGTTCTGCTTTTGCATCAGCGGCGTGTTGATCAAGCGGGAAGGGCCGGTCGTGCATCCGCTGGCGCAAACAGTGGGCACGCTGATGATGGCAACGCCGCTGTATGGCGTTGTGGCCGCCACGCTTGGGCTGCATGTTGAGTCGCTGCAGCCCCGTACGGTAGGCGCGATTCTGTATCTGGCGCTGTTTGGCTCATTCATCGGTTTTTTCTGTTATTTCTATGTGCTGAAGCACATGGCGGCGAGCACGGTGGCGCTGACCACGCTGGTGACTCCGGTGCTTGCGCTGACATTGGGGGCGGTGTTGAATGGTGAAACCATTACGCCCAGTCTGGTAATGGGCGCCGCCATGATCGGCAGTTGTCTGCTGCTGTATTACTGGGGCGATCATTTGCTGGCGCGCCTTTCTCCCCAGCGGGCAACGTAAAACAGAGGTATGTATGAGTTTTTATGAGAACCATATTTTTCCGCCGCTGATGGAGCTGGCAACACGTGGTTTCCGCCGCCAGATTGCCGGGCTGATCGGGCAGGCGGAGGGGCGTGTGCTGGAGATCGGAGCCGGCACGGGCTCCAATCTCGGTTTCTATTCGCCGGCGGTGAGCGAGATCGTGGGTATTGAGCCGGTGGAAACCATGCTGGAAAAGGCGCGCGCCGTGGCGGGCGAGACTTCACACGGTGTGCCTATCACGCTGACCACGGGCGACGCGCGTGCATTGCCATTTGCGGATGCGGAGTTCGATACGGTGGTGGCCTGTTTGGTGTTCTGCACCATTCCCGAGCCGGAAAAGGCTGCGCGTGAAGCGTTTCGCGTGTTGCGCCCCGGTGGCCGGCTGGTGTTTTTCGAGCACGTTGTTTCGCCGCACAGGACCATGCGCGCGTGGCAGAATCGATTGAATCCGGTGTGGCGGAAAATGGCCTGTGGTTGTGAAATCAATCGAGATACCCGCGCCCTGTTTGCCGCGGCCGGTTTTGTCTATGACGAGATTGACGATTTCATTCACCCGAAAGTGCCCGCGCTGGTGGCGCCGATAATTTCCGGGCGGGCATTCAAGCCTTGAGTGCGGTGGCGCGTTACGACAGCATCAGCTGCCGCTCCATATTCTGCTGGTTGGCCATGACTTCCGCGCCGAAGTACAGTGCGCGGATGTGATGGATCAGGCGTTTTTCCGCCTCTTTCTGCCGCGCATAGGGCAGATCGATGGAGGACACGCCGACATAGAAAATAATCGTGATGATGGCTTCCGCTATCCAGGCCGGATTGGTGATGGCGCGGTTCTGGCGTTTCATTTCCTGTTCGATCACGGAGGCGAGCTGTTTGCCCAGTTCATTCAGCACGCGCTGAATGGCGCGACGGATAATGGGGGAGTTGCCGGTGGCTTCCCGGGCGAGCACACGGAACAGTGCGCCGTGCTGGTGGAAATAGGTCATGCTCACTGCGACCGAATTTTCCACCATGTCCACGCCAGTCGTCTCTGATTCCTGGGTGTCGCGCATGATCTTGTAAAGTGCGTCGCCGGCTTCCTGTACCAGCGCCAGCGCCAGCTCTTCCATGTTCTCGAAATGCCGATAAAACGAGGTGGGTGCAATGCCCGCCTCCTTGGCTACTTCCCGCAGGCTCAGGCTGGAAAATCCCTTGTCTTCATTCATCTTCTTGATCGCGGCAGCCATGATGGCTTCGCGGGTTTGCTGTTTCTGTTCGGCGCGGGTCAGGGGTTCGGTCATGGGCTCAAAAGGCGAAAATGGGTTGGCTGCACTATTCTTGGGGGTGGTTTTCCTTTCCCGCGGGGTGCGTTGTAACCCCGGTCGTGCGCCCCGCAGATTTGGTCAAGTTCTTGAAGTGTACATTTGTTAGCTGATTTTTCAATTTAGAATTTGCAGTCTTTGGCTTCTTCTGGCCGTTTGCGTCACAAGGCTGGCTAAAAACGACATTTTTGCGGGGAGGGGGCTTGCAATTTGATGTCTGGTCATTAGTATGGCTAACACTTGTGCGCCGAAATGGCGGTCTTATGTCACCCAAGCGATACCCTTGCGGGCGATTGTGCGGGCTAAGGGAATGAAATATGAGGACATTCAGCGAATTGGCGCTTGAGCCAATGAGTGTGGTGGATACGGCGTGGTTGCGCATGGATTCGCCGGATAATCTGATGGTCATAAATGGGCTGCTGATGTTTGACGAGCCGATGAGTCGCGAGGATTTCCGCTCGATTCTGGAGGAACGTCTGATCAGGCTGCACCGGCGATTCCGTCAGCGTCCTGTCGTGAAGGGTGGCGCCTATTTGTGGGAAGAGTTGCCGCAGCTCGATATGGGTTACCACTTCACCACGCTGCCAGGAATATCGGAAAATCCCGATGAAACCGAGGTGCGCGCGGCCATTGGCCGGCTGATTCCGGCGCCGCTGGATGCCGACAAGCCATTGTGGCGTTTCTTTTTTATTCCCGTTTTCGGTTCCGGTACTGCTGTGATGGTGAAGGTGCATCACAGCTATGCCGATGGCATTGCCCTGATTTCGGTGCTGGATTCCATTGCGGACCAGTCGGTTCTGCACAGTTCGCCTGCCGCCAACTTCAAATTCCCCAAACGCCAGCCCCGGTCCGGTGCAGCGCTGGATAAGGCGGTGTTCGCTGTGTCGTCTCTGGCCTTTTATGCCGGCTTTTCAGCGGCCTGGCTGTACGAGGCGCTACGGGTGTCGCTGGCCCGTCCCGACTCCAAAACAGCGTACAAGCGTAAGCTGACGCCGCAAAAGCAGGTGGGCTGGGCTCCGTCACTGGACATTGTGGAAGTCAAACAGATCAGCAAGGCCATGGGTTGCACCATGAACGATGTGATTCTGGGCTGTGTGGCTGGCAGTCTGCGGCGCTATCTGGAGCGGATCGGCGAACCGGTGAACGGGGTCCGCCTGCGGGCGACCGTGCCGGTGAATCTGCGTCCGCTGGATGAGGCCTTGCAGCTGGGTAACCGGTTTGGGCTGGTCTATCTGGATCTGCCGGTGGGTGAGCCCACCATTCAGCGCCGGGTGCTGGCAGTACGGCGTTGCATGCAGAAGCTCAAGAGCGGCATGCAGGCGCAGATGAGTTACAACGTGCTGGGCATTCTCGGCTTCTTTCCCCGGGCGGTGGAGAAGTTCTTTCTCGATTTCTTTTCCAGCAAGGCGTCGGCGGTGATGACCAATGTGCCGGGACCGGCCGAGCCCGTGTTTCTGAAAGGGAAAAAGCTGGCCAAACCCATGTTCTGGGTGCCGCAATCGGGTGGCATCGGCATTGGCGTGAGCATTCTGAGTTACGACAACAAGGTGGAGTTCGGTTTCGTGGCGGATGCCGCGCTGGTGCCGGACCCGCAGGCCATGATTGACGATTTCGTGGATGAATTTGCCTCGATCCGGCGCGAGATATTGGGAGTATCCGCGGCGGATGGCCAGTTGTCGCACGCATGAGTTTTTTCGCAGGACGTGATTTTTTCTAACGGACATTTTCAAGGGTTGGATGAGGAGCAAGGCATGACTTATTTCGTTACGGGTGCAACCGGTTTCATTGGCCGTTTTCTGCTGGAAAAACTGTTAAAGCGGGATGGCACGATTTACGTTCTGATGCGCGAGGCATCGCTGGGCAAGCTGGAAAAGCTGCGCGAACTCACTGGCGATCGTGATGGTCGCATTGTGCCGATTATCGGTGACATCACAGCGCCGCGCCTGGGTATCAGCGATGCCGACATTGGCAAGCTGAAAGGCCAGGTGAAACACTTTTTCCATCTGGCGGCGATCTATGATCTGAGCGCGCCGGAAGAGCCGCAGGTGAAAGCCAATATCGATGGCACCCGCAACGCGGTGAAGCTGGCAAAGGAAATTGGGGCCGGCTGTTTTCATCACACCAGTTCGATTGCGGCGGCGGGCATGTATCCCGGCGTGTTCCGCGAAGACATGTTCGAAGAAGCGGAAAAACTCAGCGATCCGTACCTGCGCACCAAGCATGATTCGGAAGGAATCGTGCGCAAGGAATGCAAGGTGCCGTTCCGCATCTACCGTCCGGCGATGGTGGTGGGTCATTCGAAAACCGGCGAGATCGACAAGATCGACGGTCCGTACTATTTCTTCACACTGATCAAGAAACTGCGCAAGCTGTTGCCGCAGTGGATGCCGGTGGTGGGCATTGAGGGCGGCCGTTTCAATCTGGTGCCGGTGGATTACGTGGTGGATGCCATGGATTATCTGGCCCACAAGGACGGGCTGGATGGCAAGTGCTTCCACCTGACCGACACTGATCACTACAAGGTGGGCGAGGTAGTCAATATTTTTGCCCGCGCCGGACACGCGCCGCAGATGACCATGCGCATCGATACCCGCATGTTCAGTTTTCTGCCGCCGTTCCTGCGCAAGTCGCTGGGTTCGCTGCCACCGGTGCGGCGCATTACCAGCACGGTGCTGGATGATCTGGGCATTCCCCGTTCGATCATGAAGTTCACCGACTATTGCACCAAGTTCGACAACCGCGATGCCCGCGCGGCACTGGATGGTTCCGGCATTTCCTGCCCGCGTCTGGACACTTACGCCTGGCGGTTGTGGGATTACTGGGAGCGCAATCTTGATCCTGAGCTGTTCATCGACCGCACACTGGAAGGTCGGGTGAAAGGCAAGGTGGTGGTGGTGACCGGCGCTTCGTCCGGTATCGGCAAGGCGTCGGCGCTGAAGCTGGCGGCGGCAGGTGCGAAAGTGATTCTGGCCGCGCGCACACCGGAAAAGCTGGCGGAAACCCAGGATGAAATCAAGGCTGCCGGCGGCGAGGCTTTCTGCTACAGCGTGGACATTGCCAACCTGGAAGATTGCGACCGCTTTGCCAAGCAGGTGCTGAATGATTTCGGGCGCGTGGATGTGCTGATCAATAATGCGGGCCGTTCGATTCGCCGCTCGATTTCCCTGTCGTACGACCGCTTCCACGATTTCGAGCGCACCATGCAGCTGAACTATTTCGGCGCGCTGCGGCTGATGATGAATTTCCTGCCGGTGATGGAGCAGAATCGCAGCGGGCATGTCATCAACATTTCCTCCATCGGCACGCTGACCTATCCGGCGCGTTTCAGTGCATATGTGGCGTCGAAATCCGCGCTGGATGCGTTTTCGCGTTGCGCGGCGTCGGAATATTCCGACTGCAACGTGCACTTCACCACAATCAATATGCCGCTGGTGCGCACGCCGATGATTGCGCCCACCAAGATCTACGACAACGTGCCGACCATCAGTCCCGAGGAAGCCGCGGACATGGTGGGCGAGGCGCTGATTTACCGCAGCAAGCGCATTGCCACCAAGCTGGGTGTGTTTGGCCAGGTGGTGCACGCGGTGGCGCCGAAATTTGCGGAAATCGTCATCAATACCGGCTTCCGCATGTTCCCCGATTCGGCTGCAGCGCAGGGCAAGAAGGATGAGTCGGCGCCAGTGGTGTCGCCGGAGCAGGTGGCGTTCGCCTACCTGATGCGCGGCGTGCACTGGTAAGCGGATCGCTCAGGCCGGGCAGTTCTCGAGCTGGAAACGTTCCAGTTCGGGACGCGCCGGCCAGCGTGATTTTTTCAGTTTGGGAATCCGGGCGGGAATCTGCTGGCGCAGCATTCCCAGTCCGGCGATTTCAATTTCGATGCGGTCGCCCGGTTGCAGCCAGGCGGCATTGTCCAGACCGGTGCAGCCGGGGATCGTGCCCATGCCGACCACGCAGCCCGCCGACGGTGTGAACAGGGTGCGCAGGAATTCCAGCAGTTGTTCGGGTGTGCGGTTGTATTGCGCGGTGCTGCCGTTCCAGATGAAGCGCGGCGCACCGGATTCGTCAAACACGCGCGTGCTGACGGTCAGTGCGCGGGGATCGGCAATGGCGTCGGTTGTCACCAGGTAGGGGCCGAGGCCGTTGCCGCTGGCGAAGTCCTTGCTGCGGATGGTGCCGCCGCTCATCAATCCAGGCTGTTGGCTGTCGCGCGCCGAGAAATCGTTGTAGATCACGTAACCGGCGATGGGTTGGCGCTCGTTGCCGGTGACAAAGGCCAGTTCCGGTTCGATATCCAGATAGGACGTATGCGCCGGCCAGCGGGTGGTGTCGCCGTCGCCGATCACTGCGCAGTGATTGCGTTTGCAATAGAGCAGGATCGGCGCGTCCGCCAGGCTGTCGATGCGCAGCTCCACCAGTGCCGCGGCCAGCGAACCGGCGATGTCGCCATATTCATAGCGCAGCATGGTGCCGACGGAATCCTTCAGATGCTGCGGTGTCAGGCCGAAATCCAGCAGCGCCCGCGGCTTGGGCACCACGGGCAGGAAGCGCACGTCGCGCGTTGCGTGCAGGGATCTGAGTTGGTCGCGATGTAACTGCCCCCATTGCAGCAGGGCGCGGGCGTTGTGCTCGCTGCGTGGCAGGGCGTTCAGATAGCTGTAGATGTTATCCAGTTCAGGGTGCGTGCGGCCGGCCTGTTGCTGCAGATGGGTGAAACTCATCAGGTGATGGTCATCCAGCGCCACGCCAAAGTGTTCGCGGGAATCTTCCGTGACCCGGAAAGTAGCCAGTTTCATCGGGGTACTCCTTTACTCCAGTTGCAATTGGCGGATGAACGCGTTGATCAGTTGTGGGGCAATGGCGGCGCTGTCCGCGTCGAGCCGGGCCTGCGCCGAGGGCGGGATGAACAGCATCTGGTCCATGGTGGCGATGACCATGCGCAGGGCGAAGGCGACGGTCTGGTCGAACTGGTCCGCCGGGGTGTCGCCGCGAAACGGGCGCATGATGTCGCACACCACGTCGCGCATGGAATCCCTGCCGTCCCAGGCCGTTTCCAGCAGGCGCTGGTCGTGAAAGCATTCGATGGCCACGGCGCGCAGTACGCCGCGATTTTCCTGTAAGCCCTTCACGATGTTGCCGATGATCAGCTGTGCCAGCTGGCGCCCCTGGGCGCGGCTGGGCGGCGGGCTGTCCGGCGGCAGGGTAAGCGCCGTGCGCAGGGCGGCGCCGAGTTCCTTGCCGCGCTGGTTGAAGCGGTCGTGCAGGGCGTGCAGCAGGGCCTGCTTGTCGGGAAAGCGGGCATAGAACGAACCGGCGCTGGAGCCGGCCCGGGCGATGATTTCGTTGACGTTGATGTCGTGGAAGGGGCGGTCGGCCAGCAGCTGTTGGGCGGCATCCAGCAGGGCGTCCAGCGTACGCTGGCTGCGGGCCTGGCGCGGCTCCCGGCTGGCAGGCCTTTTGGCGGATTTCAGTGCCATGATGGCGGCCTTTTCTGATAGGGATATCAATAAATAGAAATAGAATTCCAGTTCTGTTTCGAGGCTAGCAGAGTGCGTTTGCCGGCGTCAATCAGGGCGCTGTTGCGCCCTGTGGCTCAGGATGGAAGGGGATTCAGTCGCGATAGGTGCGGGGCAGGCGGGACTGCTCGCTGAGGCGGAACAGGCCGTCGCTGAAGGCCAGGACCTGGCCGCCGGCATTCTGCACGCGGAAGCTGAAGGTGCCGCTGAGCCAGCCGCCGGCGTCCTGCTGCACGGTGAGGGTGCCGCTGTCGCCCAGGGTTTTCTCGTAATGCTTGCCGGGGGCGTCAAGACTGATGCTGTCCAGTGCGTAGCGGCCGGGACCTTTGTAGTCCCTGATGATCATCCGGATGCGTACGTTACCGTGCTGGGACATGATTTCCAGTTCGTCCTGAAACAGGGCTTCCCGCTTTTGCCACCAGGCGCGCTCCGGCAGGGCCATCAGGTCCTGCTCGGCCCAGTTCTCGGTAAAGTGGATGTCGCTGCGGGACTGGTTGAGGTCGGCCACGCTTCGGATGAGTTTCTTTTCCTTTTCCAGGGTGGCCACGAAGGATTTTGCTGGGGCGGCAGGCGCAGCTGCGGGCGCGGCGGACGGAATGGCAGAGCGCACCGCCGTGGGAGCAGGCTGGCGCAGAGGTTCGGCAGGACGGTGTACCGGTGCTTGTGCAACGCGCTGTGCGGCGGCGGGTTTGGGAGCGGGGGCAGCGGCTGCGGGCACTGGCGCTGGCACCACGGTCCGGGCAACGGCCAAAGCGGTTTTGGCAGCGGGCGGGGCAATGGCTTTCGGAGGGGCTGGCGGTGCGGCCTTGGCCACTACCACCGGGGCTGCCGGACGCTTCACCCGCTGTCCATTGCGATAGGTGCAGGGTTCCAGATTGTTGCCGTTGCTGCAGCGGCCGTCGCCGTGGGCCTGGTTTTTGACAAACGGACCGGTGTATCGGGTGCCCATTGCCGACAGCCAGACGCCCTGTCCCTGCCTGTCGCCGTTGGCAAACTGGCCTTCGTAGTAGCCGCCGGTCCCGTAATCGATACGCCCCTTGCCGTGGGGCTGGCCGTTTTTCCAGTCGCCGTCGTACAGATCGCCGTTGGTGTAGAAGTACTGGCCCTTGCCGTGGGGTTTGCCCTGCTGGAACTCACCTTCGTAGGCGCCGCCGTTGACGAAGGTCAGGCGGCCGAAACCGTGGGGAACGTTGCGCAGCCACTGGCCGTCGTAATAGGTGCCGTCCACGTAGGTCTGTTTGCCACGGCCTTCCTGCACGCCGGCATGGAAGTCGCCGGTGTAGACGGCGCCGGTGGCATAGCGCAGGGTGCCTTTGCCCTGGGGTTGGTCATCGAACCAGGCGCCTTCGTACTCATCGCCATTGGTGTACTTCATCATGCCTTCGCCCTGACGCTTGCCGTTGCGGAAGCGTCCCCAGTACTGGGAGCCGTCGGTGTAGCTGAACATGCCCTGGCCGTGGGGCTGGTCACCCAGCCACTCGCCGTCGTACTGGCTGCCGTCGGGCCAGGTTTTCTGGCGGCGCTCCAGCTGGTAGCTGACATCGTCCAGATAGGTGGCCTGGTTGATGGGCGCAGCCATGACGCCCGGACCCGAAGCCAGCAGCAGGCCACAAAGGGCAGATTTCAGAAGTGTGGATTGCATGCATCCCCCATGCGTTTGTCGGCGATCGCAGGCAGGGTGGGAAGGGGGCGTCGCCGATTCATTTTTGTGCGAGCCGGCATCATTTCAAATTTCCGACAGGCAATCAATTCACGCCCGTCCGGTTACAAAATTACAACGTTGATGTAAGTGCTTGCTTGCTTTGCGGGCCGCGCAATTTAGCGCTGGTTATGGATGCGCCCCTGCCGGCGGGCGATATGATCTAAGCGGGCGGCGGCAGATCGCAGGGGCTTTGCCATACTGATTGCCAAAGTTGAACGTTCGGGCTGCGCGGGCGGCACGGGCGTCTACACTGATAAGACAAGACGTTATCGGCGTGTGGCAGTAAAAACTCGGGCGAGGATGGTTGTGGCGGACAGCAGGAACAGGCGAAAAGGGATCTGGCGGTTTGCACCGGCGGTGCTGAGCGTTACGTTGTTGCTGAGCAGCGCGTCCCACGCGACCGGTGGCTGGGTGATCGAGCGCGAGGAGCGCCCCGACAGTCCGCTGCTGAAAGACCGCAAGTCCATCGCCCTGACGCCGGCCCAGCGCGAGCAGCAGCAGGTTGCGGTTGCCTACCAGAAAGCCCTGCAGGCCGAACAGCAGCGCATCCGCGAACACTGGACCAATCCCGAAACCAGCAGCCAGACCCGCTGGGTGGCCTATTCCGCCGATTACACCGCCCGCAAGGCCGTGGATTTCGAGCGCAATCAGGTGGAAATCAGTATTGATGGCATCCAGGCCGGTGGTCGCCTGGACTTCGCCGCCATGGCGAAAAAGGTGCAGATCGAACTGGAAGAGACCCTGGGCACCAGTCTGAAACAGGCCAATGACCGCGATCCGGTGCAGGTGGCGGTGAATCAGGTGTATGCCGCGCAGGGTGCCCGGAATGCCGAGGCCGATGCCGGTGTTGAGCTGGTCTTGAAGGAACTGTTCACCAGCCTGCGTCCCACGGAAGCCGATATTCGCACCCGCGCGACGGCCCTGATGCGCAACGCCAGTATCCGTTACCAGGCGCTGTCGGCCAGCGTGGCGGTGCCGGTCAATGCCGGCAAGAAACTGACCTATGTGATTCCGCTGCCGGACAACCGGATTCGCAAGAAAGTGCTGGAATACAAGCCGCTGGTAAGCCGCAATGCGCAGCGGTTTGGTGTGCCGGACGATGTCCTGCTGGCCATCATCCACACTGAAAGCCATTTCAACCCGATGGCGCGTTCACATGTGCCGGCGTTTGGCCTGATGCAGATCGCACCGTCTACCACCGGGCGTGAAGCCACTCGCAAGCTGTATCAGGAAGAACGTCTGCTGACACCGCAGGCGCTGTTCAATCCGCGCCAGAACATCGAGGTGGGTGCGGCCTATTTCAGCGTGCTGTATCACGAGCAGCTGAAAGGCATCCAGAACCCTGACAGCCGGCTGTATTTCGCGATTGCGGCGTATCACGCCGGCGCTTCCAGTGCGGCGCGTGCATTCGGCGACAGGAGTTTCGAGGATACCGTGAGCACCCTCAACACCCTGACGCCGGCACAGGTGCTGGAGCGGTTGGTGAAGAATGCCCCGCGTGAGGAAACCCGCGTGTATCTGGACAAGGTGCTGAAGCGGCGCAATCTGTACGCCAGACTGTGACACAAAATAAAAGCCCCGAACCCGTGACGCCGATGCTGCGCGTCCGGATTCGGGGCTGGAGTGCCTGGGTTCAGGCGGATTTTTTCAGCACGATCTCATCGATCAGCGGACGGAACGACGCCTTCACGCCCAGATCCACCATCGTCCAGTAGTGACCGGTCACCACGCGGTTCACCGCCAGCGTTTCCGGCGACGGCTGGAACGATCCCACGTATTTCAGACCATCCCGTTTCACCTTGCCCAGCGCGCGCCGGTGCATGTTGGTGTGGGCAAAATCGTATGCCTCGTAGCTCTGGAACGGCTGCATCACGATCTCCATCCACTCGTGATAGAACTCCGGTGACGGCGCCTCGCCGCCCGGCTGGCGCACGCCGATATTCAGCATGTGCTGGTCGATGGTGTCGATCCTGCCGGCCACCGCGTCGGCCACCAGCTTGCGCAGTTTGGCGATGGTTTCGGCGGGAATTTTTTTCACCGCGCCAAAATCATAGATGATGATGGTGCCGTCCGGACGGAAGGCGAAATTGCCCGGATGCGGATCGGAATGCACCGCGCCCAGTTCATAGATCTGCTTGCCGAAGGTTTCGAAAATGCGGTAGCCGATCAGGTTGATGGTTTCCTGCGAATAGCGCGGCGGCTTCACGTCCTGCAGACGGTCGCCTTCCACCAGCGTCAGCGTCAGCACGGTTTCCGCCGACAGGTTTTCGATCAGTTGCGGCAGGCGGATGTAGGGGTGGTCGCGGTAGTACTCGCCGAACAGTTTCAGGTTTTCCGCTTCATGCTTGTAGTCGAGTTCCTCGTACAGCATCTTGCGGATTTCTTCAAAAGTCTTGTCCATCACGTCGGCGCTGACTTTCACCAGGCCTGCCAGTTTCAGCAGACGGCGCAGGTGTTTCAGGTCGGAGTCGCAGGATTCCTTCACGCCGGGATACTGGATCTTCACCACGCATTCGACGCCTTCCTGGGTGCGGGCGCGGTGCACCTGGCCGATGGACGCGGCGGCAAATGGCGTTTCGTCGAAGTGGGCGAACAGGTTTTCCGGGGTGTCGCCCAGGGCCTTGATCAGCTGGCGGCGGATCATGGCGAACGGCATCGGCGGCGATTCCTTCTGCAGCACTTCCAGCGCGCTGGCCACTTCCTTGGGCAGCATGTCCTTCACCTGCGAGGCAATCTGCCCCACTTTCATCACCGCGCCCTTCATTTCCCCCAGAGTCTGGGCGATCTGCTGGCCGATGTCGGCATACAGCTGCTCCTGGTTTTTCTGTTTGGTTTCCTCGTCGGCAAACAGTCCCTTGAGTTTGTTGGTGGTGAGATTCTTGGTGATGCTGGCGGACATGCCGGCCAGTTTCATGAAGCGCTTGGCGGGAGTGGTGGCCTTGAAGCGCTTGTCGTCCTTTTCATCGTTCGCCACGGGATACCTCTGCGTGGTGGGGGTGTACTTCAGGTAAACATAGCATGACCTTGGAGTCGCAGACATGGCAGCGGTTCACCAATCCGGCAGGGATTTTAAGCGCGGACCGGCCCGGCTGGACCGCGGTCATCCCAAACGGTTGACGCGAAAGGCAAGTCCCATTGATCCGGAAGTGCCCGGGCGGAATGGATTCGGCATGAATTGCGCATCAGGGGATACAGGCGGAAGAACGGGGCAGGACTGGAAAGTGTGTGCTCCTCTACTGTGCGCGCAATCTTCTTTCGCTATAATGCGCGCCGCAATGGGGTGCACCGGATCTCTCCACAATGCCCGCGACGGGCCAACCCGGTTCACGACAACAAAAATCACTTCCCGCCATTCATTTCCGCTGCGCCAGGTCATGGCACCGGTGTCCAACATTGGGCACTGTGGGTCAGACCGGAATGTGCATTGAAAATCTTCTGTCCTGGGCGATTCTGCCTCAGGCATTTCTTGAAAAGGGGCGAAAGCCGTCTTGCGGCTTGGGACAGGTGTGCATGCTGCACTGAGGGAGTGGAGCTGCGCGCATTCAAGGGACTTTATGAGGTTGCTCTACCATGGGTGTCAGAGATTTTCTGAAGCGTCATTTCGTGTCGGCGGAAGCCGAAACCATCGTCGACCGGATTCCCAAGCCAGTGGGTTCGTTCGGTTACGATCCCTGGGGTTACAACAGCGACACCGCCAAGATTGCGCTGTCCGCCATGAAACCTTTCTACGAAAAATATTTTCGTGTCGAAGCCTTCGGGCTGGAGAACATTCCGGCGTCCGGACGGCTGCTGGTGATCGCCAACCACAGCGGCCAGCTGCCCATCGATGGCACCCTGATCGGCTATGCCATGGCCACCAATCCCCTGGCACCCCGTTCGCCGCGCGTGATGATCGAGCGCTGGTTTCCCGGCATGCCCTTTATCGGCAACCTGGCCAACGAGCTGGGCGGCGTGGTGGGTGATCCGGAAAACTGCGCCAAGATGCTGCGCAGCGAGGAAGCCATCATGGTGTTCCCCGAAGGCGTGCGTGGTGCCGGCAAGACCTGGGACAAGCGCTACCAGCTGCAGCGCTTCGGACTGGGCTTCATGCATCTGGCCATGATGGAAAACACACCGATCCTGCCCGTGGGTGTGGTGGGCTGCGAGGAAATCATGCCCACGCCGTTCCACATCAAGACGCTGGCGCGGGCCTTTGGCCTGCCTTATGCACCGGTCACCACGCCAGTGCCGCTGCCCGCCAAGGTGCGGCTGTATTTCGGCGAACCCATGCGCTTCGACGGCCCTGTCACCAGCGAGGACGACGTGGCCATCAAGGTGGAGAAAGTGAAAGAGTCGATCAACCAGCTGATCGGCCGTGGCTTGCGGGAAAGGAAAGGGTGGTTTGAATGATGCACAAGCATAAACCGGAAATCCTGATTACCGGCGCCGGTGGTGCGCTGGCCCAGCAGGTCATCCAGCAGCTGAAGCGCGACTATCATGTGGTACTGGTGGATTTCCGCCGGCGCGTGCCGCTGGAAGAGGGTATGTCCAGCTATCGCGTGGAATACAACAAGCGCGGCTTCGAGGATATTTTCCGCAAGCACAAGATCGAAGGCGTGATTCATCTGGGGCGCATGGGTCTGTATGAATCCACCCATCGCAACCGCTATAACCACAACGTGCTGGGCACGCAGCGCCTGCTGGACCTGTGCCATAAATACGAAGTGAAAAAGGTGGTGGTGCTGTCGACCTATTTTGTCTACGGCGCCAGCCCCTACAATCCCGCACTGCTGAGCGAGGAGGCGCCGCTGAAAGCCTCGGAACTCACCATGGATCTGGTGGATTCTGTGGAGCTGGAAAACCTCGCCAACATTTATCTGTGGAAATATCCCGAACTCAACATCACCATTCTGCGACCGTGCAATATCGCCGGACCGGGCGTGCTCAATTCCATGAGCCTGCTGCTGTCGAGCAAGTTCTCGCCGGTGCTGATGGGCTTTTCCCCCATGATGCAGTTCATCCATGTGGATGACATGGGGCAGGCGGTGGCGCTGGCGTTCCGCAAGAACAAGCCCGGCGTGTACAACGTGACCACCGATGACTGGATCAGCTATCAGGATGCGCTGCAACAGTGTGGCTGCAGGCGCATGCCGATTCCGTCGCTGCCGGAGTGGTTGCCGAAAGCCATCAGCAAGCAGGCGGACTGGAAAGGCTGGCCGCCGTATCTGATCAACTACTACAAATTCCCGGTGATCATCGACGGTTCGCTGTTCAACAAAACGTTTGGTTTCAAGCCGAAGAAAACGCTGGATGATATTTTCTCGTACTACCGCGAGAAGAAGGAGATGGGGATTCTGTAATCCTTGTGGCCAGTATTGAGCGGGCATAAAAAAACGGCGACTTCAGGTCGCCGTTTTTTTGGTAGTGGCCTTGCCGCAACTATCAGTGAATCGACGGCCAGTTCATCTCCGGTGTGATGTTCAGCCGGTCATCCATATAGATGTTGGAATCAATCGCCAGCAGACGCACATAGCGGTCGAAATACAACAGCTGTTTCAGCAGCAGTGCAAACTCGCGCGGGAAATGGATGCCGTGCCGCTTGCCCACGCCCACCAGATCCATCATCACCTTGTTCACTTCATGCTCGTTGATCGACACGAAGTCCGGATTGTGGATGTCCACTTCCGGCATCACGTTGTTCATCGACGCGTACAGGTTTTCGATGTCCCGGGTCAGACGCTCCACATTCACTTCGTGGTCGGTCATGCCGATGCCCACCATGGCTTCGGCCATTTCGGCGTAGTTTTCCTGGCCGATCGCCCAGATGAATTTCGACATGGATTCCCAGGTCTGCGGGCGGATGCGGCCGACGATGCCGAAATCGATGAAACCGATGCGGCCGTCGCGCAGCACCAGCAGGTTGCCGGCATGCACGTCGGCGTGGAAGGAATCGCAGAACATCAGACTGGCGAACCAGGTGTTCATGGCGGTGATCAGGATCGCTTCCGGGTCTTCCACGATGTGCTGGATGCTGTCCAGATCGGTGAACGGCACGCCATAGAAACGTTCCATGGTCAGCACGCGCATGGTGGACGCCTGCTTGTACACTTTTGGCGCCAGCACCTGATCGTTACCGGTTTCCCGCAGGAATTTCTGGAACGCTTCGATATTGCCGGCTTCCTGGTAGAAATCGCATTCCGCCAGCATGCCTTTCTGGATTTCATCGACGATGGCGGACAGTGATGCCATCGACAGGTTCGGCACAAAATATTCCAGTACCTTGGCGCCGACGTAGAGAAAATTCAGGTCGGTGAGCAGGATGTCTTCCACGCCCGGTTTCTGCACTTTCACCACCACGTCTTCGCCGGTCACCAGCTTGGCGGCGTACACCTGCGCAATCGAGGCCGACGCCAGCGGCACCGGATCGATTTCGGCAAAAATGGTTTCCAGGGATTTGCCCAGTTCCTTTTCCATCACGCGCTTCATGATGTGGAACGGCACGGGGGTGGTCTTGTCCAGGCAGAGCTGGAATTCCTCCACATAGCTATCGGGAAAGATGGAGGGTGAGCTGGCGATGAACTGGCCCAGCTTGATGTAGGTAGTGCCCAGGCGCTCGAAGGTCTGGCGCAGCAGTTTCGGGGTGGGGGGGCGTTCGCCCCGCAGCCATTCAATGCCGGTTTCGGCGAGGACGCGGGTGGTTTGGGCGATGCGCAGCGCGCCCTTGAGGCCCGCCGCCAGTTTGTTCAAAGGAGAAGTATCGGATGCCATGATTAACGCCTTGATAACAGGATGAATCTTCCCTGAAGGTCCCAGATGCTGCGATCCTGCGAGCCGGTCGCAACCGCCGTTATTCTACACGGAATGATTTGATATGGCGCAAAGGGCCGCAAAACTGGCATCCCGAAAGAGTGACACTCCCGGATTCTTCGCATAGTCTTAATTTCAGGTTGGTCACTTACTGGCTGATTTTGTAGACATTTTTTGATGATTTGTTCGCAACTTTCTCTCGGGCTGGAGGCCGTCGCGGGTGCGACCGGCGAATTGAATGATGGCAGTATCCCTGAATCCCCTGGCAAGAATCGAAAACAATATTGCGGTGCCCAAGTCGTTGCACGACGTGGTGCGGGTGGCCGACAACGAAGTGAATCCGGAGTGGCTGGGCCTGACGGAAGATGATCGCGATGCCATCTGGCAGGCGGTGAAGGCGCTGTACCGCACCGGCGCGTATCCAGCGCTGTCGATCTGTATTCGCCGGCACGGTGAAATTCTGCTGAACCGTTCCATCGGCCATGTGCGCGGCAACGGTCCCGGTGATACGGACGAAAAAGTGCTGGCCACGCCGGAAACGCCGTTCTGTCTGTTCTCGGCGTCGAAAGCGATCACCGCGATGCTGGTGCATCTGCTGGAAGAGCGCAACGAACTGAACCAGCTCAATCCGGTGAGCTATTACATTCCCGAATTCGGCGCCAACGGCAAGAAGCGCATCACGGTGCAGCAGATTCTGGCCCATCGCGCCGGCATTGCGTCGTTCAAGGACATCGATCCGGAAGTGCTGTTCGATCATGACGCCATCATGAAAATGATTTACGCCGCGGAACCGACCACGCTGCACGGGCGCGAGCTGGCCTATCACGCACTGACCGGCGGTTATGTGCTGGGCGAGCTGGTGCAGCGCATTACCGGTGACAGCATCAAGGAATTCCTGCGGGTGAATGTGCAGGAGCCGATGGGCTTCCGCAATTTCAATTACGGCGTGCCGGACGACGTTTATCCTGAAGTGGCGCGCAACTATCTCACCGGTTTTCCGATCATGTTTCCGGTCAAGCAGTTCATCAGGCGCGTGCTGGGGGCGGATCTGGAAACGGCGATTGAGTTGTCAAATGATCCGCGCTTTTACCAGCAGGTCATTCCGGCGGGCAACATCACGGCCACGGCGGAAGAATGTTCGCGCTTTTTCCAGTGTCTGCTGAATGGCGGCGAGTACGACGGCAAGCGGATTTTCCAGCCGGTGACGATCGAGCGCGCGGTGCGGGAAGTGAATGCCACTGAATTCGACACCATGCTGCTGGCGCCGATGCGTTACAGCGCCGGCATGATGCTGGGGAATTTTCCGGTGGGGCTGTATGGCCCGGCGACGCCCTCCGCTTACGGGCATCTGGGGCTGACCAACAATTTCTGCTGGGCCGATCCGGAGCGGATGATTTCCGTGTCGTTCCTGTCGTCCGGCAACCCGGTGCTGGGTTCGCATCTGCCACGGCTGGCGATGCTGCTGGCGACCATCTCGCGGCGTTGCAGGAAGGTGTTTCGCGCCTGATCTATTCCGGTGTGGTCACTGAAATGAAAAGGGGAATGTTTGCATTCCCCTTTTTTGTGTTCGCGCAAATGATGCTGCCTCAGAAGATCCGGCACTTGTCGAAAATCACCACCGGACCGACCGCCAGAATCAGGTTGGCATAATCCAGACAGCGCACGCCGCCGTTGCCTTCGCTGCGGATTGCGCTGGCGTGCGTCAGTGTGCGCAGTGCGGGAATGCCGGTGGTGGTGCCGTTGTGGGAAATGTCCAGCGCCAGCAGACCATTCAGTGCGCCCAGCGCGGTAACGTCCGTGATGCGGTTGCGCGCCAGCGACAACCCCTGCAGCTGTTGCAGCAGCGCCAGTGAAGACGCATCGGTAAACTGGTTCTGGTCCAGCGCCAGGGTCAGCAGTTGCGGCATGCCGGCCAGTGCGGTCACATCGCTGATGCGGTTGTTGTAGGCGACGATGTTGCGCAGGGTGTCTGACGCCGCCAGCGCATCCAGCGCTTCCAGCGCATTGTTGGAAATGCTCAGCGTATTCAGCAGCGGCATTTGCGCCAGCGGCGACAGGTGGGCCACCGCGTTGTTGTCCAGTGACACCGAGCGCGTCTGCGTGAACTGCTCAAGCCCCGCCAGACTTTCGATGCCGCGATCCAGACAGTAGATCACATCGAACTGTTCCAGATGGGTGAAGCCCGTGTCCTCCAGACAGTCGCGCAGCGCCGGATCTTCCACCAGAGAAAAGTCGGCGCGCGGACCGATGTGAATCGTCACCTGGCGCACGCTGTTGTAGACCGCATTGTTGGAACCCGAGGCGTAGGCGGTCAGCGTGTAGGTGGTGGTCTGGGTGGGAAAGACCTGCAGGGTGCCGCTGGCTTCCACTGCGCCGATGTCCGGTTCGATGGTGACGCCGGTGAGCTGGAATTCGTCGGACTCCTTGCCGGTCACGTTCCAGGTCAGTTCGCCGTATTCGTTGCCGCTGTCATCCAGCAGCGATTGGCCGGTGAAGGTGACAGCGGGTTTGCAGGAAGACAGTACGACGGCGGCAAGCACGACAAGGAACCGGAGTCCCCGTCGCAGCAGAAAAGGCTGGCGGTTCATGGTGGCCACTCTCACGGAATTGTTGTTATGAACGGGGCGACGCTCGAACTACCGGATCGAAGGTTGCCGAATCAGTGTAATCGAGGTTGTGGAGGGCGACGAGGTTGAGCCGCCGAGCGGTCGTGGCTGGAGGCAATGGCGCGGAAAAATGACGGCGCTCAGCGCGCCGCCGTTTCATCCTTGTACTTGGGCGGGATAGCGGCGACCGAGCGCGACAGCACCGGATCGCGTCCCAGCAGGCGTTTGTAGATCGCCTGATACGTGACGATGTTTTTCACGTAGTCCCGCGTTTCCCGGAACGGAATGGTCTCGATCCAGAGATCACCCGGCGCCGGATTGTAGTGCGGCTGCCAGGCGCGGGCGCGACCGGGACCTGCGTTGTAGGCGGCGGTGGCCAGCACGGTGTTGCCGTCAAACTGGTCGGCCAGCTGCTTCAGGAAAAAGGTGCCCATGTTGATGTTGGTGTCCGGCTGCAGCAGTTGTTGTGTGCTGGGCGTGGGAATGCGCATGGAGCGCGCCAGCAGCTTCGCCGTGCCCGGCATGATCTGCATGATGCCCATTGCGCCCACCGGCGATTTCGCGGCCGGCATAAAGGCGCTTTCCTGGCGGATCAGCGAATACACCCAGTCCGGCTCCAGCCCCTTGTTTTCGGCGTGCTTGATGATGTGCTCCTTGTAGATCACCGGGAAGCGGATCTCCAGGTTGTCGAACGCAGTGGACTGCACGGCGGTCAGCAGCGCGGAGTTGTGCCAGCCCCAGATAAAGGCCAGATGGGCTGCGACGCCGCGATCCTTCGCATTCATCTTGTTCACCATGTGATGCCATTCCACCCGCGACTGGAAAATCTCGTCCATCAGGAACAGTTCGCGCGCGCGCTGCATGCCGGGCTGGCGGGCAAGGGCGCGCAGTTCTTCCTCGGTGACCTGGCTGGTGATCATGTTCAGGCTGAGCGGCTGCTTCAGGCGTTCGCTGGCCATGAAGCCGTAAAAACTGCGTTCTTTCGCCAGTGTGCGCAGGGTGTCGTCGGGCTTTTGCGGCGGGAACAGTTTGCGCACGGTGGATTCGGGCAGCAGGGTGATGGTGTCGTACGGATTGTAGAGGGCGTTCAGATAGCGCTGGTGATAGCCCAGTACATCGCGGCGATTCTGCTGGGTGCGGATGCGCGGCAGCGCTTCCGGGTCGATGGTGCCCAGACGCTTGTCGGTGCGGGCGGTCCAGTAGCGCCAGTCGGCGAGCTGGCGATCCTTTTCGCCCAGCAGGGCCAGCGAGCGGCGAGCCTGGTGCCAGTCGCGCTTGCGCAGGGCGGTGCGTACCGCCATCGGGGCCAGGTGTTCGTTGCCGGCATACTGCGCGGCCTGGTTCAGCCAGTAAGCGGCTTCCGGTGCCTGGTTCGCGCCCAGGGCATAGGCAAACTCGCCTACCACGATGCGTTTTTCATCGGCGTTGAAGTTGAACTGGCGGCTGTACTGCTGCCACAGCTCCTGCGCCAGCGACGCATTCTGGCGCACCAGGCCGGCCAGGCCGGTCATGATGATGGGCTTGGCGGCCTCGCCCCACGGGCGGTAGCGGTTCAGGTCTTTCAGGCGTTTCGGATCGCGCGCCACTTCGCGCCATTCGCGCGACATCAGCTGCTGCTGTTTCGGCAGATACGCTTCGAGGTTTTTCGCCAGCTGGTACTGTTTCTGGTCCATCGCCATGCGGGTGCGGTCCCAGGCCAGCGCGCCGGTGATGCCGTGGGCCGCTTTCCATGCCGCAAACAACGGATCGCAGGCCTTGTCCTGCGGCACGCCCACCAGCCACAACTTGCGTGCGCCCGCGAAGGCCTCGTCGCGGTTGCCGGTCTGGTGCAGCGCCCAGTAGTACTGGCAGTCGAAACGGGCGCCGTATTGCCCCGGCTTGTACTCCCGCAGGTAATTGCGCCAGTTTTTCTGGATCGCCTGCATCTGCACGTACTGCTGGCGCAGTCGCATGGCCAGCACGGAATCGCCATTCTCGCGGATGAAATCGTCCACTTCCTGTTTGGTCACGGCGCCGATGTAGTGGCTGAGTTCCTTGTATTTCAGATCGGGATAGAGCGCGTAATCCCGCAGGCGTTCGGTGGCGGCCTGATACTCGCTGCGGGGTATCTTGCCCAGCATGGCCACCGTCTGGCGATAGGCGTTGCGCTGCATTTCCCAGCGTTTTTCCTGGGGCTCGGTGAGGGGGAGCAGGGCGCCGCTGGCGCGGGCATGCAGAGGGAAGAGGGAGATCAGTGTGCAGAACAGAAGCAGAATTCGCATGGGCATACTGGCTATCAAATGGCGACCTTGAACCGGCTATCAGAAGGGTAGCCGGGATAACGGAAATTACCATGCATTATGAACCAGTCAGCCGGCGACATTTCAATAATTTTCAGCTGCTTATTCTGCCTTCGTCGAAAGGGGCCCCAGTCTGCCATGCAAGGCCGTGTTTTTCCCGGCGGTCCAGCAAAAAAAGCGGCGCCGCGGTTGTGGACGTCGCGATGGAGTCTAAACTTGAATTAATACGAGTAAATTTTGTCCGGCCAGCTGGCCCTTCTTTGACAGGTACATCCGGGGACTATGGAAAAGCGAATCAGAGAAAAGCGCGTCATCAAACGCCACCACTTGCGGTATTACCTCAGCGTGTACAACCGCAAGACCGGCAAGCCGATTGGATATATCGTCAATATTTCCACCGAGGGCATGCGGCTGGTGAGCCACATTCCGCTCCTGACGCACAGCGTTTTCCAGTTCCGCATCAAGCTGCCGCGCGAAATCGAGGGCGCCCGCAACATCGATTTCGACGCCCTCAGCTGCTGGTGCCGTCCGGATGTCAGCCCCGACTGTTTCGACACCGGCTTCAAGCTGATTGACGCGCCCCAGGAACTGCTCGACCTGATCGAGGGCCTCACCCAGTACTTCAGCTTCAAGCTCGACTGAATCACACTTCCGCCGCCCCGGACTGCCGCTCCCTTGCGCCGGTCCGGGTGGCTTGTCAGAATCATCCCGCCTGTCCGTTTTTTGTGCTGTCTGCAGCCACGTCTTCCGGAAAACATGGATATGAAACTGATGCCGAAAATGCCGACTCCCCACTTCCTGCGCATGAGCCTGCTGGTGTCCGTGCTGACGCTGTCGAGCCCGCTGGCGCTGGCGTTGCCGGCTGAAATGGAGGCAGATCGACTGGTGCTGGCGGCGGAAGAAAAGATTGCGGCCCAGGATTTCGAAGGCGCCCGCCAGTATCTGGAGCGGGTCGAGCCGCTGAAGACCGAGCCGCGCGCCGATTTCCACTTTCTGTTTGGTCAGGTGAAACTGCACGACGGTGATTTCCGGGGCGCCGAGCAGCAACTGACGCAGTACGTGAAAAAAGCCGGGCGGGAAGGGGAGCACTACGAGGCGGCCCTGCGTCTGCTGACCCAGGTTGAGGAGCAGCAGCGCTCGCAGAAAGATGTGGCCGCCGGGCGGGACAAGTCCGCCGACCTGAAAGCGGCCGGCATCGAGGCCGCCGACACCGAGGGCAAGGCCTACGATGACCGGGTCAGCAAGCTGTATCCGGCGGCCTCGCTGGCGGCGTCCCTGACCACCCACATCAACAGCCTGCTGCGCTCCTATCCCTATCTGGAAGGCAGGATCAAGAATCCGGAAACCTCCAATCGGGAAAACTACAGCCTGTCGGTGAAGGCGCCCTCCGACATCCTGGTGACCCGAACCGTGCACAACAGCGCGGTCAACAACGGTCAGGCGGCCATCTCGGTCGACAAGATCAATGCGTTCGGTGTCAGTCCGTTTGTCAGCTTCCGCTGCAGTCCGGTCACCGACAGCTGCCTGCTGCAGAATCCGGCCAATGGCGAGGACTGGATGCGCATCGCCAACGACGAGAAGGCCGCCCGGGATCTGTCCACCGCCCTGACCCGCCTGATCAAGGCACTGCAGCGCTAGATTCCCCCTCCCGGTACGGCTGACACTTGTGGTCAGCCCCCGTGCGTTTTTGCCATCGACTGATCGGTCGCCCCCATGCAGAATGGGGCCCGGACTCGCGTCCGCCATTCCAACACCTTATCTGTCTGACACAGGAATTCCCGCCGGGAGTTCCGCAGGGGAAATCGCCTTATGGATCTGACCATCAAGCCGGAATATCGGCAATTCCGCGAAGAAGTGCGCGCCTTTCTGGAAGAGAACCTGACCCCCGACCTGCGTGAAGCGGGCCGTCTGGCCACCAGCGTGTTCCATGATGTCGAGCGCAGCATGGCGTGGCAGAAAATCCTGCACAAGAAAGGCTGGGCCGCGCCGCACTGGCCGAAGAAGTACGGCGGCACTGGCTGGGACGTGGTGCAGCGTGCGATTTTCGCGGAGGAGTGTCTGGTGGCGAACGCGCCGGCCGGTATTCCGATGGGCCTGCACATGTGCGGTCCCTGCATCATCGGCTGCGGTACCCAGGAGCAGAAGGATTACTACCTGCCCCGTATCCTTTCCGGTGAGGATTTCTGGTGTCAGGGCTATTCCGAGCCGGGCGCCGGTTCCGACCTGGCCTCGCTGCAAACCTCCGCCGAATCTGATGGCGACGACTACATCATCAACGGCACCAAGATCTGGACCACCTACGCCCACTACGCCAACAAGATCTTCTGTCTGGTGCGCACCCGCAAGGACTGCAAGCCCCAGGAAGGCATCACCTTCCTGCTGATCGACATGAACACGCCGGGCATCACCGTCGAGCCGATCATCGGCCTGGACATGGTGCGCGAGCAGAACACCGTGTTCTTCGACAACGTGCGCGTGCCCAAGGCCAACCGCATCGGCGCCGAAAACGACGGCTGGACCGTGGCGAAATACCTGCTGATGTTCGAGCGTGGCGGCCAGGAATATGCGCCGGCGCTGCATCACGGCATTCAGCGCATCAGGGAAATCGCCGAGCAGGAATACGGTTCCTTCGGTGGTCGCCTGAGCGATGACGCCGCGTTCATGCGTCGCGTGAATGAAGTGGAAATCGAAATCACCGCGCTGGAATTCACCGAGAACCGTATCAAGGCGGCCCTCGGCAGCGGCCAGAGCCCCGGCGCGCTGGCGTCGATGACCAAGATCCTCGGCACTGAAATCAGCCAGAAAGTGACTGAGCTGGCGATTGAAGCCGTGGGTGTTTACGGCCTGCCGCTGCAGGTAGAGGCGATCCAGCCCGGCGCCAATCTGCCCTTCGTGGGGCCGGAGTATGCGCTCACCGCCATGCCGCGCTACCTGAACACGCGCGCTACCACCATCTATGGCGGTTCCAACGAAGTGCAGCGCGGCATCATCGCGAAAATGGTACTGGGTCTGTAACCGACAGGATTTGAGGACAGAAAAATGAATTTCGATCTGAGTGAAGAGCAACAGATGCTGGTGGATTCCATCGGCAAATTTCTGAAAAACGACTACGCCTTTGAAGTCCGTCGCAAGCTGGCCAATTCCGAACTGGGCTTCAGCGAGCAGAACTGGAAAACCTTTGCCGAACTGGGCTGGCTGAGCGTGCCGTTTTCCGCTGACAACGGCGGCTTTGGCGGCACCACGGTGGACATGATGCTGATGCACGAACAGTTCGGCACCGCGCTGGTGACCGAACCGGTGATTCCCACGCTGATCCTGGGTGGTCGCCTGATCGAGCTGCTGGGCAATGCCGCGCAGAAGGAAGCGCTGCTGGGTGCCGTGATCCAGGGTGAACTGCAGCTGGCGCTGGCCTACAACGAGCGCACCTCCCGCAACAATCCGGCGCAGGTCAGCTGCACGGCGCGTCGCGAAGGCGACAGCTACGTTCTGAACGGCGAGAAAATTGTGGTGCTGAACGGGCATGCCGCCAACAAGATTCTGGTGACCGCACGCACCAGCGGCGATGCGAACAGCACCAGTGGCATCAGTGTGTTTGTGGTGGATGCCAATGCGGCCGGTGTGCAGCGCACGTCCTACCAGACTGTCGATGGCCTGCGTGCTGCCGATATCGTGCTGAACAGCGTGAAGGTTCCCGCCAGCGACCTGCTGGGTGCGGAAGGCGCGGCCTTTGAGGCGATCGAAACCGTGCTGGACGAAGCCACCCTGGCGATCTGCTCGGAAGCGGTGGGCGCGATGGAAGTGCTGTACAAGACTACCGTCGACTACACCAAGACCCGCAAGCAGTTCGGCATGCCGATCGGCAAGTTCCAGGTGCTGCAGTTCCGCATGGTGGACATGTTCATGGCGCACGAGCAGAGCAAGTCGATGATCTACATGGCGGCGCTGCGTTCGCTGGAAGGTCGTGCGGCGGCCCGCAAGGCGGTTTCCGCGCTGAAGGTGCAGATCGGCAAGGCCGGTCGCAAGGTGGGGCAGGAAGCGATCCAGCTGCATGGCGGCATGGGCATGACCGACGAACTGAACGTGGGCTACTACTTCAAGCGTCTCACCGTGATCGACGCGCTGTTCGGCAACGTCGATTACCACCTGGCGCGTTACCAGCAGGTGGCATAAGCGCAAGCCGGATTGATTCAGACAGGTTGATCCGTTTTCACAGAGCTCTTGCGAAGCGCCCGGAGTGGCGGCATCGCAGGGGCTCTTTTTTTTGCCAGCGCTTTTGCCAGGGTTTTGGTCGGGTCAAGTTGTCGGGTCTGTTTGTCGGTTCACTTTGTCAGATCAATCGGCTCAGCTGGCCCGCTTCCAGCCCTGGTTCTGGATCTCGCTGATGTTGTGCTCCAGCACCTGGATCTGGCGGTTGATCTCCATGATCCGCTCCATCTGCTGCACCGGCACGTTCACCAGTTCCCGCCGCAGATTGAGCAGCCGTCGTCGCATGATCGCCAGCAGATCGAGGTTCTTCACCACGTCATTGCTGCTGTCGAATACGTAATGGGCCTGCCGGAACAGCTGTTCATCCGGCTGCAGGCCCTCACTTTTCCCGATAAAAACCCCGTCTTCGCTGAAGTACTGGAACTCGCGAAGCGGTTCGTCATCCGCGCGTAACATGAAAGTGTTTCCAGATAAAAAAACAAGGGAGCCTTATTGGGATTAGATGGCTTTCGGGATTCGTGCAAGGTTCCGGGTAGCGGGCGGGCAGTCTGTTTGGGGGAATTGGCTGGCAATTCAGATGCTTGCCCGGTTAGTCGAATTTGGCAGTAAAAATGCGCTGCAATGAAGGGTTGGAACTATAAAAAAAGCCGCAGGGCTGAAGGCGCTGCGGCTTTTCGGTTACACGGGAAGTCGATTACATTTCCCAGCGTGCGCCCAGGGTGACGATGCTCAGGTCGGTGTTGTCGTACTCGATTACTTCTTCATAGTCGAGGAAGGCGGCAATGCCGTGGGCGAACTGGGCCGAGACGCCGGCGCTCAGCTGGTACCAGTCAGTGTCCGGATCATCGGCGGTGATGGTGAAGCTGCTGGTGGGGTCCTGCACGAAGCGGCCCACGATCAGGTCACGCTCGTCTTCCAGTTCGTTGCGCCACTCGGCGCGGGCATGCGGTACCAGCACACCCCAGCCGAAGCTGGCGGCATAGGCCAGATGGCCGCCCATGGCGAAGATCTGCGACTTCACGTCCTGGCTGGCAAAGGCCGCTTCCCAGCCACCGCCGTTGCTTTCCTCGAAGGCGTCGATCTCGCCTTCCAGCAGGTCGATACTGGCGTGGGGGCCGTAGCTGAGTCCGCCGGCCACGAAATCGTAGGAGCCGGCCAGATTGAAGTAGGTCAGTTCGCTGTCGGTGTTGCCGGTGGCGGTGCTGCCGAGGATCTGGCGACGGGTGTCGAATTCGCCGCTGGCCATGCCCAGTACGGCATCCACGGAGAAGTTATCGCGGTACCAGCTGCCGTACAGGATGTAATGGTCAGTGGTGTTGTCGGTCTGGTTCTGGGCGCCCAGGTATTCCAGCGTGGTGTCGCTGTTGCCGTAGGCGAAGCCTGCCACCAGGTTGTCGGTGATCCGGTAGTCCAGGCCCAGGGTGTAGTGATCGGTTTCCAGGTCATAGCCGACTTCGTAATCGGTGTTGATCTGGTCGCCTTCCACCTGCGAGGCGTCGGCGAACAGGCTCAGGCGGCCGAATGACACGGTGTCGCCCGCGTTGCCGCCGGTGTAATTCTCAAGGCTGGCGGTGGTGTCGTCGCTGCTCTGCTGGCGGCTGCGCTGGTTGCGCAGGTGGTGGCTGACGTTGCGGATCTGGTCGGTGCTCAGCTGTACCAGCGAAGTGTAGAGAGCAGGCAGTTCGTCCGGGGTGATGTCGGCAGCCAGACCGGAGATGGCCGCTGCCAGTGCTTCGGGGTCGTTGCCGTAGTCTTCCAGGAGGTTGACGTATTCGTTGTTGAAGGTGCTGCAGAGGGTGCTTTGCGGATCGAACGTGGCGGCGCTGACATTCAGGCCACCGTACAGAAGTCCCAGGTTGCCGTAGCCGCCGTAACCGGTTCCAGAGTCGTAGCAGGTGGTGATCAGATCGTCCTGCAGCTGCGCGGTGTTGAGATTGCCGGCCGATGCCGGTGCTGCTGCCAGCGCCGCGATGGCGGCGGCCACGGACAGGGCCAGATTTCCTGGTGTGAATGTGCGACGCATGGATGTCCCCCAATGAAGCGGTGAGTCTGTGGAATGGTGAGTATTCTGCTGACCGGTTGCCCGCGGTCCGGGCTGGCGACCGGTCGTTGAGTTCCCGCGCATTCTAACGGTTTTGGGGGAGGGCTTAAACCAGCCGCACCTTGAAGTAGTGGTCCACCAGCAGCGCGATGAACAGTCCCATCAGGTAAATAATCGAATATCCGAAGGTTTTCATGGCAATGCCGGGAGAATTGCCGAAGCGCAGGCGGAAAGAATACCAAACGAATATGACATTAAGCACAACGGCTGCCGCCAGATAGATCAGCCCGCTCATGCCGGTGAGATAGGGCAGCAGCGTGCACAGGGCCAGCAGCAGCGTGTAGTGCAGCACGGCGGATTTGGTGAAGGCGATGCCGTGAGTCACCGGCAGCATGGGAATGCCGGCGCGGGCATAGTCGTCGCGGCGATGAATGGCCAGTGCCCAGAAATGCGGTGGCGTCCAGATGAACACGATCAGCACCAGCAGCAGCGCGTGGGGATCGATCTGGTTGGTCACGGCGGTCCAGCCCAGCAGTGGCGGGATGGCGCCGGCCAGACCTCCGATCACGATGTTCTGCGGTGTCGCCCGCTTCAGGAACAGCGTGTAGATAAAGGCATAGCCCACGATGCCGAACAAGGTGAGAAAGGCGGTGAGCGGATTGATGAAGACAGCGAGAATGAACATCGACAGTGCAGACAGCACGCCGGCAAACAGCAGCGCCCGTCGCGCGCTGATCTTGCCCTGCACGATGGGACGGTTGCTGGTGCGGGCCATGATCGCATCGATGCGCTGGTCCACCACCTGGTTCACCGCCGCCGCGGCACCCATGGCGAATGCCATGCCAAGCGATCCCAGCAGCAGTACCGGCAGCGGCACCATTCCCGGCGTCGCCATGAACATGCCGACGATGGCGGTCAGCATCAGCAGCATCACCACGCGGGGTTTGGTCAGTTCGTAGTAGTCGCGCCAGTGTGGTGTCTGCAGTGTGCTGTGCGAATGGTGGGTGGCAACTGTAGTCATGAGCGTTGGCTCCCGGCATGGTGAAGGCTGAATGTCAGCAGAATCAGAAACAGCATCAGAATGGCGGCGACGCCGTTATGCGCCACCGCCACCAGTAAGGGCAGATCAAACACGACATTGCTGACGCCGAGGCTGATCTGGCCCAGCAAAACCAGGGTGGCGGCGACCGCGATGCGCTTGCTGGTAACGCTCACATCCGGCCGCAGCCATAGCCATGCAAACAGGCTCACCAGATACAGCGTGGTTACGATGGCGCCAATGCGATGGGTGGCATGAATGGTGATCTTCGCCGACGCGTCCAGATGGGTGGCGTATTCGTAGTCATCAACCCCGTGTCCCCAGAACTGGAAGGCATCCTGCACATTGATATGCTGCGACCAGCCCTGCTGGCAGATCGGCAGTTCATTGCACACGCGCGCCGCGTAGTTGGCCGCCGTCCAGCCACCCAGTGCAATCTGCAGGGCGAGGATAACAATTCCACCCAGCGCCCATTTCATCAGCGGCGAAACAGATCCCGTGTTCGACGATGGAAAATGCACGCGCAGCGCCAGCAGGAACAGCAGGCTGAGGGTGGTGAATCCGCCCAGCAGATGCGCCATGACAACGGTGGGGAACAATCCCAGTGTGACTGTCCACATGCCCAGCAAGCCCTGGAATATCACCAGTGCAGTCAGCAGCAGCGGCAGTTTCAGCGGCGTGGCGGGATTGGTGCGGCGGGCGCGGATGCTCAGAACCAGAATCGTCACGATCACCAGCCCCAGCGTGCTGGCAAAATAGCGGTGAATCATTTCGGCCCAGGCCTTGTGCGGTTCCACCGGGCGCTCGGGAAAATTGCTGTTGGCGCGCTGGATGGCTTCGTGCGATTGCGGCACCACGATATGGCCATAACAGCCGGGCCAGTCAGGACAGCCCAGCCCTGCATCCTGCAGGCGGGTGAAAGCGCCCAGTGCAATCACACCACAGGCCAGCAATACTGCGAAAAGAGTGAGCCGCTTGATCCACATCCTGCGTTACCCGATCTTGGAAACTTTCAACACGCGCTGCAGATCCTTCAGCAGATCGCGCCCCTTCAGAATGGATTCCTGCTCATCGGCGTAGCCGGGGTAGTGCATGAACAGTGCGCCCATCGTGTCCACCAGATACAGGTGTCCGCTGTTGCTGGCGCTGACTGACGCGGGAAATGCCGACGACAGCAGGGCATCGAAGGCATCGGCGCTGGCTTGGGCTTGCAGCGCTGCGGGAAATTCCTGCTGCAACCAGTGTGCGGTTTCCGTGTCATGTGTCTGCGTGGTGATGATCAGTTCGCCCACGCGCTCAAAGTCAGGGCCGAGCGCCTGGTGGGTCTGCCGCATCTGGTAAAGACTGTTTCTGCAGGCCGCTTCGCACTGCGCGGGAACCACAAATACGATCCACCATTTGCTGCGCAACTGCTCCGCAGGAATGGGCGTGCCAGTGCCGGAAAAAAGCGGCAGTGCATCAAAAGACAGGGGCGGGTTGATCAGCAGGCCGCGATTGGATGTTCCGGCTGCGGTATACCAGCCGGTTTTCAGCAGCACATAGGCCACGATGACTGGCAGTACGAAGATGGTGAGTGTCAGCAGCAGCGCCTTGCGATTGGCGCGCGCGGTGGCGGGTGAAACGGGCGAACCTGAATACGGTGTGTCCATGGCGACTGCTTTATAGTTGTTGTGATTGCGGAATCCTGTGCGTATTCACGACCAGATAAATCACGCTCAGTGCAGCGAACAGTGAAAACCATTGCACGGCGTAACCGTAATGTTTTTCCGGTCCCATGAAGTTGCTCTGCCACTCTCGCACAAATCCCGATTTTTCGTCGGGATTCAGGCGTAAAACAAAAGGCGCTACCGGATAATCAAACAGCGCAGCAGTTTTTTCAAGGTCTATTTTCTGGATCAGAAAAGGCCATTGCACCTGCTGGTAATCATCTTCCTTCAGCACGAAATTTTTCGGATTGGGGACGTGCGCAAAACCTTCCAGGGTCAGCTCGCCAGTGTCGGCAGGAATCAGTGGAAAACTCGCGCGGCTGGCGCCCTGGGCGATCCAGCCTCGATTGACCAGCACAACGCGGCCCTGCGCCAGAAATGCGGTCAGCACTTCGTAGCCGGGCGTTTCTGCGTGCACACGATTATCCAGCAGCAGATTGAATTCATTCAGGTAATGGCCTTGAATGCGAACCGAATAATCCGCAATGTCGCCGCCCAGCTGCAGGAGTGAATCGAGGTCGGTGGTGGCAATCTGGCTGCGTGTCGCCAACCGTTCCTGCAGCGCTTCCTTGAAATGCGCGCGATCCAGTTGCCACATGCCCAGCCGGAACAGCAGGATCAGCATCAGTGCAGTGGCAATGGTGGGAATCCAGCGTGGAGCAAACAGGAAGCGTCCCAGTCGCAGACCGTTTCCGGTAGAAAGAGTTGTTGCCGTGCGGATCATTGTATGTCTGCCTGATATACTGCGTTGCCTATCTTCAGGAGCTTTCCATGCTTTTCAAAATTCTGATTATTGCGGTGCTGGTGATTATTGCGGTCAGCCTTTTCAGCGCGCTGCGCACGCTAGTGCGCAACCGGGACAACGACAAGCAGCGTACGGTGCGTTTTCTTGCGGTTCGGGTCGGTTTTTCCGTGCTGCTGCTGATTCTGCTGGGGCTGGTCATGTCGATGGGCTGGATCGAACCGCATGGCCTGCAGCCGCAATAAACCTGCTGGACTAGGCGATTGTTGCGGCTGAAAAGGCGGCGCATCCCAACGCCGCCTTTTCAGTTTCTGCCATCGGCTTACAGCCAGTACACGCACACGAACAGGAACAGCCAGACCACATCGACGAAGTGCCAGTACCAGGCGGCTGCTTCAAACGCAAAGTGGTTGTCGGGCGTCAGATGATTCTTGTTGAGTGAACGGATAAACATGATCGTCAGCATGGTGGCGCCGATGGTGACGTGCATGCCGTGGAAACCGGTCAGCATGAAGAAAGTGGAACCATAAATGCCGGCGTGCAGCGTCAGGCCCATTTCGGTGTAGGCATGCATGTATTCTTCCACCTGGAAGAACAGGAACGCAAAGCCCAGCAGCAGAGTGATGAACAGATTCAGTTGCAGCTTCAGACGGTTGCCAGCCAGCAGGGCGTGATGCGCAATGGTCAGGGTGACGCTGCTGCTGACGAGCAGAACGGTGTTGAGAAATGGCAGTCCCCATGCTGGCATGGCCTGGGTGGTGGCGCCGCCCGGAGTGAGCGTCAATGGCCACATGGCCTGGAAGTTGGGCCACAACAGTTCGTGGGTCATCGCTTCCTCGCCGGCGCCGCCCAGCCACGGCACCGCCAGCAGACGCACGTAGAACAGCGCGCCGAAAAACGCACCGAAGAACATGACTTCCGAAAAGATGAACCACATCATTCCCATGCGGTAGGAAACGTCCATCTGCGCGCTGTTCTTGTGGGCCAGACTTTCCTTGATGGTGTCGCGGAACCAGAAGAACATCATCGTAACGATACCGAGCAATCCCAGCGGCAACAGGAGCTTGCCGGAACTGCCATCGTTAGTCACCAGGCCGGAGCCGGAGTTCTGCTGGATAAAACTGGCGGCGCCGTACGCCACAATGAACAGGGCCAGCGCCGTGATCACCGGCCACGGACTCAGATCAGGAACATGATACTGCGTTGGTTTGTGGGCCATTGCCGATCTCCTTTATATATAAAATCGTTGGCATTGCATTAAGGTGCAGTGGCAACCCGCGTTGCTTCCTGCCGCACCTTGTCCGTAATGTTGAACAGCTTGTAGGAAAGTGTAATCGTGGTTACGTTTTTTGGCAGGTCAGGATCGATATAGAAAATCAGCGGCATGTCCTTGGAATCGCCGCCCTGTAATTCCTGCTGGGCAAAACAGAAACACTCGGTTTTCTTGAAATAGGGTGTGGCCTGTGACGGTGTGACCGATGGAATCGCCTGGCCGACAATCCACTGTGACTCACGGTTACGTACGCGAAAATCCACCTTGCGAATTTCACCGGGATGCACCTTGATGCTGCGCTCCACCGGATTGAAATCCCACGGCATGGCCGCGTCAGCATCCGCCAGAAACTGCACTGTGATGATCCGGTCGTCCTGCACCACTGCGCTGTCGGCTGAATCCGCCTCGTTGGCAGTCTTGCCGTTCAGCCCCGTGATGTCGCAGATCACGTCATACATGGGTGGCAGCACGCCCACCGCAAACACAAACATGCCAATGGCAATCAGCGTCAGTCGCTTTGCCAGTTTTATGCTGTCCTGCGTGCGGGCGTGCTGATCGTTCATCGCGACAACCTCATTTCACCAGTGGCGGTGTGGTAAAACTGTGATAGGGCGCCGGCGAGGGCAGTGTCCATTCCAGACCATCGGCGCCTTCCCACACCTGATCAGTTACCGCTTCGCCTTTCTTGCGGAAGCAGACATCGATCAGGATTTTCAGCAGGATCAGCTGGCTCAGGCCGAACCAGAAACCGCCGATACTGATCCACCAGTTGAAATCGGCGAACTGCAGCGCGTAATCCGAATAGCGGCGCGGCATGCCAGCCAGACCTACAAAGTGCATCGGGAAGAACAGCAGGTTCACCGACAGCAGCGAACTCCAGAAATGCAGCTTGGCCCAAAACACGTTGTACATGCGACCGGTCCATTTCGGCAGCCAGTAATACACACCCGCGATGATCGAGAACACCGCGCCTGTCACCAGCACGTAGTGGAAATGAGCGACCACGAAGTAGGTGTCATGATACTGCTGGTCCACCGGTGTGATCGCCAGCATCAGCCCCGAAAAGCCCCCGATGGTGAACAGAATCACGAACGCGATCGCAAACAGCATTGGCACTTCAAAGGTCATCGAGCCGCGCCACATGGTGGCCACCCAGTTAAACACCTTCACGCCGGTGGGTACCGCGATCAGCATCGTCATGTACATGTAGAACAGGTTGCCCGCCAGTGGCAGACCCACGGTGAACATGTGATGCGCCCACACGACAAACGACAGGAACGCAATCGACGCAGTGGCATACACCATCGACGCGTATCCAAACAGCGGCTTGCGTGCAAAGGTGGGAATGATGGCCGACACCACGCCGAACGCCGGCAGGATCATGATGTACACTTCCGGGTGGCCGAAGAACCAGAACACATGCTGGAACAGCACCGGATCACCACCGCCTGCCGCGTTGAAGAAACTGGTGCCGAAGTGTATGTCCATCAGCATCATGGTCACACAGCCGGCCAGTACCGGCATCACGGCAATCAGCAGGTAGGCGGTGATCAGCCATGTCCAGACGAACAGCGGCATTTTCATCAGCGTCATGCCAGGTGCGCGCAGGTTGAGAATGGTGGCGATGATGTTGATGGCGCCCATGATGGAGCTGGCACCCATGATGTGTATCGCAAAGATGAAGTAGGTCACCGACGGTGGTGCATAGGTAGTGGAGAGCGGCGCGTAGAACGTCCAGCCGAAGTTGGGGCCACCGCCTTCCATGAACAGAGTGGAGACCAGCACCAGGAATGCGAAGGGCAGGATCCAGAAGCTGAAGTTGTTGAGCCGTGGCAGCGCCATGTCCGGCGCACCCACC
>CAZBII010000018.1:0-44545 GCA_964491665.1 uncultured Moraxellaceae bacterium | reverse complement strand
CGGTGGCAAATCCCTGCGTGCGGGCGAATTCCGCCAGCCGGCCACTGATCACCAGCAGCGGGCATTGCAGCAGGCGATGCAGGCGGTTGCCCGCCAACGCCATGAGGTTACGCAAACCATCCCCGCTTGTCACGGTGAGAATGGGGCTGTCGGGCTGGTCCAGCAGGGCCAGCAGCGGACGTGGATCGGTGGCCGGTTTCACGCGCCGGTACAGCTCCAGATAGTCCACCTGGGCGCCCCGTTCCCGCAGCGTGTCGGCCATGGTTTCGCGCCCGCCCTCGCCGCGCATAATGAGGATGCGCTGGTCCGCCACGTCCTGCAGCAGCGGATGGTCAAGCAGGGTTTCGCTGGTGGAGCCCTGCTGGCCGACGGTGAGATTCAGGCCCCAGTCGGACATGGCCTCGCCGGTGGCCGGTCCCACCGCAAACCAGTGCTGTTGCACGGGCCACTGGGGCCAGAAGTCCGCCAGCAAATCCAGCCCCAGACGGGCAGCGTTGGTGGAGACGCAGATGACGGCGTAATAGCGGTCGAGATCGAGGATTTTCTGCCGGTCGGCCACGTCGGGTTCGCGCGGCTCGATGGCCAGGGTGGGAAAGCTCAGCGGTTTCGCGCCGGCCTGTTCCAGTGCCTGCACCAGTTCCAGTTCCTGCCCGGCAGGACGGGTGACCACCACCTTGCGGCCCTGCAATCCCTGGCTCATGTTCAGGCCCTGCCGTAAAGGCGTTTGAGGATGTCGCCGGCGCCGTCCGCCAGCAATTGCTCGGCCAGGCTGCGACCCAGCTGCTCGGCCTGATCGCGAGGACCGCGCACTTCGGCGCGCACCAGCCGGGAACCGTCCGGCTCGCCCACCAGACCGCGCAGCCAGATCTGGTCGCCCAGCAGTTCGGAATAGCCGGCGATCGGCACCTGGCAGCCGCCTTCCAAACGATTATTCATGGCCCGCTCCGCCAGTACGCGGGTGGTGGTGTCGGCGTGGCGCAGCGGTGCCAGCAGTGCGAGGGTGCGGGTGTCGTCGAGGCGGCATTCGATGCCCACCGCGCCCTGCCCCACTGCCGGCAGGCTCTGCTCGGGTGGCATGGCGGCGCGGATGCGGGATTCGAAGCCCAGCCGCTTGAGGCCGGCGCAGGCAAGGATGATGGCGTCGAACTGGCCGTCGTCGAGTTTCTGCAGCCGGGAATTGACGTTGCCGCGCAGATCGGCGATCTGCAGGTCCGGGCGACGCTCGCGGATCTGGCTCTGGCGGCGCAGGCTGCAGGTGCCGACGCGGGCACCCAGCGGCAGTTCATCAAAGGAGTTGAAGCGGTTGGAAACGAAGGCATCGCGCGGATCTTCGCGCTCGCAGATCACCGCCAGACCCAGTCCTTCGGGGAAATCTACCGGCACGTCCTTCATGGAATGCACGGCAATGTCGGCGCGATGTTCCAGCATGGCCACTTCCAGTTCCTTCACGAACAGGCCCTTGCCGCCCACCTTGGCCAGCGGCGTGTCGAGAATGACATCGCCCCGGGTTTTCATGGTGACCAGTTCCACCTGCAGGTCCGGGTGGAAGTGTTGCAGCTGCTGTTTGACGAACTCCGCCTGCCAGAGTGCAAGCGGGCTTTGCCGGGTGGCAATGCGCAGAAGGTTGGCGCTCATGCAAATCCTGTCCTGTGACGAAACGGCCGAAAAAACTGGCAGCCACACTATCACAGACCGTGGCGGATTTGCAGGCGCGCGCCGGGACTTCAATCCGGACTAGAGACTGTGCAGCAACTTCTTGATGGCCGAGGCGTGGCGCCGGCTGACGGTGAGCCGCTCCGGCACACCCTGCAGACGCAGCTGGTGCTGGTTGTTGCGGTTCTCCAGACCTTCCACGTAGGCCAGCGCCACCAGTGCGTTGCGATGCACGCGCACGAAGCGGTCGCCGAATTCGTCTTCCAGTTCCTTGAGGGTTTCGTCCAGCAGGGTTTCGCCCTGGCTGTGACGCACGGTGACGTACTTCTGGTCGGCGAGGAAATAGCGCACGTCCGCCACCGGAATCAGTTCGATGCCGCGCCGGCTGCGGGCGCTGATGTATTCGCGTTCCTTTTTGCCGTCGGCGTCGGCCGGGGTGTCCTCGCCCAGTTCCTTGCGCACGGCGGCCATCTGCGCCTTGTTGACGCGGGCGGCCTTGTGCAGGGCTTTTTCCAGATCGTCCTGGCGCACCGGTTTCAGCAGGTAGTCGATGGCATTGACCTTGAACGCTGCGATGGCGTGCTCGTCGTAGGCCGTGCAGAACACGATGGCAGGGGGATTCTCGCTTTCGCTGAGGCGGGAGGCGGCCTTGAGGCCATCCATGCCCGGCATGCGGATGTCCAGCAGGATCAGGTCCGGCTGCAGTTTGGGAATCTGCTCCAGCAGTTCTTCCCCGTTTTCCGCCTCGCCCAGGCAGACGGTGGCAGGGATTTTTTCCAGCATACGACGCATGCGGTCGCGGGCCAGAGGCTCGTCATCACAGATCAGCACTCGCATCATGGGGCCACACTTCTTCTTGTTGTTGTGTTTTTGTTGGCTTTGGCTGGCGGCGTGCCGATCGCAAATGGATACGACAGCCGTGTGATGTACCGATTTCCTTCCGGATAACCCGTCAGTTTGGCGCGCTCTCCATACAGCGCCACCAGCCGGTTACGGGTATTGTCCAGGGCCATCCGGTTGCCCCGTTCTTCCTCCGCTGCCTTGTCCGCCCTGGCGGCAAAGGGATTGGTGATCGTCAGTTCAAAGATACCATGAGAATAGTTCGCGATTATTTCGACCAGACCACCTTTTTGTAAAGGCTGTATACCGTGGAGGATGGCGTTCTCCAGCAGGGGCTGCAGGGTCAGCAGGGGAATCTTGACCGCGTCGGGTATCGACCGCACCTCCCACTGCACCTGCAGGCGGTTGCCCAGCCGCAGCTGCTCGATGTTGAGATAGCGCTTGCACAGGTCGATCTCCTCGGCCAGCGGCACCTGGTTACCAACATGATTAAGGCTGGCGCGGAACAGGGCCGACAGGTCTTCCACCACGGTCTCGGCCTGGCGCGGGTTGGTCTCGATCAGGCTGGCGATGATGTTCATGCTGTTGAACAGGAAATGGGGGCGGATACGCGACTGCAGGGCCTGGATGCGGTGCAGCAGTTCCGACTGGCGGCGGGCGATCAGCATGGCCTGCAGGTAGAAGTAGCGGATCACCAGTCCACCGACGATGGCCGCCACCGCCACGTTGCGCAGCACTTCCTCCTCGAACAGCAGCACCGGCAGCGGCACCGCGTCCGGATTCAGCAGGTACAGGCTCGCCACGCTCACCACCCAGGTGTTCACCGGAATCAGCAGGTAACTGACCAGCACCGCCCGCTCCTGCGGCAAGGTTTGCAGGAACCGGCGCATCTGGCACAGCAGGCCGGCACTGGACAGCGCCACCCACTGCACGAACAGCGACACCAGCCCCAACTGCTGGAAATCAAACGGGAACAGGCCGCTGTCGATCAGCACAATGACGAGGGAGAACAGTTCGGCAATAAGCACCAGGAAGAACACCGGCTGGCGCGCGCACAGGTCCGGCAGGAAGAAGGCTGCTTCCTGCTCGCCGGGGGTCTTGTGGGGGTCCGATGCCATGGGAATCCGTACTGGGTTATAATCCGCGCCTCGTTTGAGTATATGCCATCAACCCGAACCCGTTTTTTGCTCCAGCCCGCATTTCAGTGGAATCCAGCATGACAGACCAAGCCCAGGACAAACTTTGGGGTGGCCGCTTCACCGAAGCCACCGACGCCTTCGTGGAAGCCTTCACCGCCTCCGTCACCTTCGACAAGCGCATGGCCGAGCAGGACATCAACGGCTCCATCGCCCATGCCACCATGCTGGCCGCGGTGGGTGTGCTGACCGACGCCGAGAAGCAGCAGATCATCACCGGGCTGGAACAGATCCGCAGCGAAATCCGCGCCGGCACCTTTGAGTGGAGCGTGAAGCTGGAAGACGTGCACATGAACATCGAGGCACGCCTGACCGACCGCATCGGCATCACCGGCAAGAAGCTGCACACCGGCCGCAGCCGCAACGATCAGGTGGCCACCGACATCCGCCTGTACCTGCGCGATGCCATCGACGTCATTCTGAATGAAATCACCCGCCTGCAGACCGGTCTGGTGAATCTGGCCGAGCGCGAAGCCGACACCATCATGCCCGGCTTTACTCATCTGCAAACCGCCCAGCCGGTGACGTTCGGCCACCACATGCTGGCCTGGAACGAAATGCTGTTCCGCGATTACGAACGCATGGTCGATTGCCGCAAGCGGGTGAACCGGATGCCGCTGGGTTCCGCCGCACTGGCCGGCACCACCTACCCCATCGACCGCACGATTACTGCCAAACTGCTGGGCTTCGAAGCCATCTGCGAAAACTCGCTGGATGGCGTGAGTGACCGCGACTTTGCGATTGAATTCGCCGCCGCCTCCGCGCTGATCATGACGCACCTGTCGCGCTACTCCGAAGAGCTGGTGCTGTGGACCTCGGCGCAGTTCAACTTCATCGATCTGCCGGACCGGTTCTGCACCGGCTCCTCCATCATGCCGCAGAAGAAAAACCCCGACGTGCCGGAACTGGTGCGCGGCAAGACCGGCCGCGTGAATGGCCATCTGATTTCGCTGCTGACGTTGATGAAATCCCAGTGTCTGGCCTACAACAAGGACAATCAGGAAGACAAGGAACCGCTGTTCGACACCGTGGACACCGTGCTGAACTGTCTGCGCGCTTACGCCGACATGATGCCGGCGCTGCAGGTGAAGAAAGACAGCATGCGTGAAGCGGCCAAACGCGGTTTTTCCACTGCGACAGACCTGGCGGATTATCTGGTGAAGAAAGGCGTGGCGTTCCGCGATTCCCACGAAATCGTCGGCAAGGCGGTGGGCTATGGCGTGGCGCAGAAAAAGGATCTGGCGGACATGTCGCTGGCTGAACTGCAGCAGTTCAGCCCGATCATTACCGATGATGTGTTTGCGGTGCTGACGCTGGAAGGCTCGGTGAATGCACGCAATCATCTGGGCGGCACGGCGCCGGCGCAGGTGAAGGCGGCGGTGCAGCGGGCGAAGGCGAAGCTGGCGGAGCGCAAGTAAGCACGCGTTGCCGGTGGCTGCGCGGCACCACGGTTACGTTGCAAAAGGTCGCGTTGCAAAAAAGCAAAGGGCGCTGGAAAAAATCCGGCGCCCTTTTTTTTCAACCTCTGCTCACTGCAACTGCGCTACACAACATCAGAAGCGCAACTGCCCCTCCACTCCGATCAGGTCCACTTCCTGATCATCGAAGAAAATGCGTTTGATCTGCAGTGCCGCGCCCAGCTGGTCGGTGATCCGGTAACCGGCGGCAACACCCAGCAGCAGGTCGGTGCCGTCGCCCAGGTCCGGATCGATATTGGCGCCGCTGAGATTGATTTCCCCTTCCCAGACATACAGGCCAGCCTCTGCCGACAGCGTGACGCGCGGCATGACCTCCCACAGGAAACGGTTGGCGAAGGTCCAGCCGTAGGCGCTGATGGGGTAATGCTCGGACACCGCCGCTTCCAGCTGGTTGGGCGTGCCGCTGGCGTCGAGATTGACGGTGGTGTCGCCCAGGTCGAGGAAGCCGAATTCCGCCGCCATCCAGTCGTGATAGCGGTAGCCGGCGCCGATCTGCCAGGCCGTGCGGGATTCGTCGTACTGGTTCAGTTGCACGGTGACACCGTCGGACGCCGCACCGCGCTCGAAATCACTGGCACCCTGACTGCCCTTGGCCTGATACAGCGACAGCATCAGGTAGCCGTGTTCCTGCGCGTCAGCCTGCAACGCACTCCAGTCCACGGCCTGCGTGTTCTGCGCCGGCAGCAGGCCCAGCAGACCGGTGGCCAGCAGGATGGCGCCCAGACCACGGGTTTTGACGGACTGCACGCGCAGCGCCCGCCGGCCCAGCATCAGCGCACCCAGCATCAGTACCAGCACCACGCCGACCGAGCCACCGCCGCCCTTGCCCTTGCTGCGAATACCGCTGAAATCCTGCGGAATGTCGCCACTGGACAGTGCCTGCACCGCCACGCCACCCGGATCTTCGATGGCGGCGTTCACCATGCCGTCACCGTCGTTGGGGCCGCCGTCTTCCAGTGTCAGCTGCACGCAGTAGTCGCCCACGTTCAGACCCGGTTCCCAGCTGTCATCGCCGGGCGGTGGGCAGTAGCCCGGATTGCCCGGCGCGGAATGAATGGCGTTGTTGGCGTTCTCGACAAAGTTGCGCCAGCTGCCGCGCAGGAACTTGCGATACACCGCCTGCGCCGGAATCGGGCTGGACTGCGGCAACACGATGCGCACGCTCTGGCCGAGGGTGGGCAGGTCATGCACTTCGAAGTCGAAGATGCCGCCGCTGAATTCGAAGGCAGTGTCGGTGCTCAGATCGTCCTGCGTTTCGAAATCCTCGTCTTCCAGCCGCACGCCACCGCTGCTGCCCAGCAGCGCGAACTGGCCCAGCCGGCAACGCACACCCGGATCGCATTCCACCAGATAGGAGTTGGTCTGGTTGCCGATTTCCGGCAGCACGTTGAGTGCAGGAATGTTGTCCTGATAATCCGGAATGCCATCGTCGTCGGTGTCGGCGGTGCCTTCGGCTTCATCGTCGATGCCATCGCCGTCGGTGTCGTCCTGGTCGGACAGGTTCGGCAGTGCGGCCACTACCACGATGTAGAGTGTGGCGGTGTCGCTGGCGCCTTCGCTGTCAGTGACGGTGACGCTGGCCATGTAGCGGCCCTCGCTCAGCGCTGCGGGATTGAAGACCAGAGTCTCATCCGCGCTGTCGCCGTCGGTGTCCACCAGCTGGCTGCCGGTACCGCTCCAGTCCAGCGTGACGCTGTCGCCGGTGTTGGGATCGGTGACGCTGGCGGTGAGGGTGACAGCTCCGCCGTCGGTGGTGACCTGGATGGTGTTCAGGCCCGCCTGACTGGCGCGCAGTGTCACATCCGGCGCCACGTTCTGCTCGGAGATGGTGATGGTGTGGCTGGTCTTGGCGCCGCCGTTGATGTCGTTGATGTTATCGGGGTCGTAGCCGTTGGCCAGATCCTCTGCGTTGCTGGTCTGGTCGTCGAGCCGCACGATCAGGGTTTCATCGCCTTCGGTGTTGGCATCGCTCTGCAGCTGGATGGTGACCACGGCTTCGGTCTGACCCACGCCACTGTTTTCCGTGAACACCACGCTGCCATTCACCAGATCGTGATCGCTGCTGTCAGCGGTGCTGGCGTCGTCGATCACGTACGGCACTTCCAGCGGATAGAACGGCGACTGGCCATTGAGAATGACGCGGAACTGCACGCTGGCGCCTTCCACACTGACCTGGTCCTTGTTGACCGATACCAGCGGCCGCACGTTGACGGTCTGGGTGGCGGTGCCGACGTTGCCTTTCGCATCCACGGCGCGATAGGTCACGGTGTTGGCGCCCGGCGGCAGCAGCACGCTGCCATTGAGCGCGTTCACCACGGCGGTGTCGCAGCAGCCGCTGCCATCCACGTTGTCGATGGTCAGTTCACCCAGTGCGGCGGTGACTTCCTCGGTGGTGGCTGCGCTGTCCAGACCCAGCAGGGTTTGCAGGCTGACCGGGGTGTGCAGTGCCACGGCATCAACTACCAGATCATCCGGCGCGCTGATCACAGGCGCGGTGACATCGTAGTAATCAGCGGCATCGTTGGGATCGGTGTCGTCCAGCGATTCCTGCAGGTTGCTGATGGTGTCGCCGTCCAGATCCTCGGCCGCATCGCTGTCATCCAGCGGGTTGAAGCCGTTGGTCTGTTCGTAGGAATCACTCATGCCATCGTTGTCATCGTCAGTGTCCACGGTGTCGGCGGAACCGTCGGTGTCGTTGTCGCCCAGCACGCTGATACTGAATGCTGCGAGCGTGGCGGACAAAGTGCCGTCGCTGACGCTGAGTTCGATGTCGGCGTAATCCCCGGCGTCGCCCACCTGCGGCGTACCACTGATTTCACCGGTGGTGCTGTTCAGGGTCAGCCAGGCCGGCAGGTTGGTGGCGGTGACGGTCAGGTTCATGCTGTCCACATCGCTGAGCGTCGGCACAAAGCTGTAGGCCTCGCCTTCGAGCAGTTCGGTGACGGCGCTGCCGCTGATGACCGGCGCATCGTTCACCGGCTGCACGTCAAGCGCCACGGTCGCGGTGTTGGACACCCCGGCTTCATTGTCGCTGACGGTGTAGGTGAAGCTGTCGCTGCCGTTGAAGTTGGCGGCCGGCGTGAAGGTGACAGTGCCGTCGCCGTTGTCCTGCAGGCTGCCGTGCGCCGGCGCGCTGACGATGGCGATGCTGCCGGCGTTGAGCGTGCCGTCCAGATCGCTGTCGTTATCCAGCAGGTCGATGCTGACGGCGGTGTCTTCGTCGGTCTGTGCGCTGTCATCGTTCGCCAGCGGCGTGTCATTCACCGACTGCACGGTGATGGTCACGGTGGCGGTGTTGGACCAGACGCCCAGATTGTCCTGCACGCGATAGGTGAGGCTGTCGCTGCCGTTGAAGTCGTCACCCGGTGTGTAGGTGATAACGCCGGCGGCGATGCTGGTGGTGCCGTTCACCGGTGCCGTGACGATCTGCAGCGATGCCGCCTGCAGCGTGCCATCCACATCGCTGTCGTTGCCCAGCGCGTTGATGTCGTGCGGCGTGTCTTCCTGCAGCGACACGGTGTCATTGGATGCCACGGGCGCATCGTTCACGCTGTTGATGGTGAGTGACACGGAGGCCACGTTGGAGGTTGCGTCCTCGTTGTCCTGCACCACATAGGTGAAGCTGTCGCTGCCGAAATAGTTGGCGGTTGGCGTGAAGGTGGCGACGCCGGTGGTGGCGTTGATGCTGACCGAGCCATGAGCCGGCTGCGCAATCACGCTGACCGAGGTGGCATCCACGCTGCCGTCCAGATCGGAATCGTTGTTCACCAGATCGATGGTGGTCGCGGTGTCTTCATCGGTGGTGCCGGAATCGTTCGCCGCCGCCGGCGCATCGTTCACGCCGCTGACGTTCACGATCACGGTGGCCACGTTGGAATCGGCGCCGTTCTGGTCTTTCACGCTGTAGGTGAAGCTGTCGCTGCCGTTGAAATTGGCGGCGGGTGTGTAGAGCACTTCGCCAGCGCTGACCTGCGCGGTACCGTGCGCCGGCTGGGTAGCCAGCGTGATGGTGTCGGCGTCGGCGGAATCACCGGTGTCGACATCGGTGTCGTTGGCCACCACGTCGATGCTGACGGCGGTGTCTTCCGGTGTGCTGTCCACATCGGCGACGGCGACCGGATTGTCATTCACCGCATTCACGGTGACTGTCACGGTGGCGGCGCTGGAGGTGCCACCATGTGTGTCGCCCACGGTGTAGGTGAAACTGTCGCTGCCGTTGTAGTTGGCCGCCGGCGTGTAGGTGATGACGCCGGTGCCGGTGTTGACGCTGGTGGTACCGTGCGCCGGCTGCGACGCCACGGTGACGCTGGCCGGATTCAGGCTGCTGTCCACGTCGCTGTCGTTGCCCAGCACGCTGATCGCCACGGCGTTGTCTTCATTCGTGGTATCGCTGTCGGCCGCTGCAGACGGTGCGTTGTTGCCCACGGTGAAGTTCAGCGCGGTGTGGCTGCTGATGCCCGCGAAACCATTGCCCAGCGCATCTTCCACCAGACCGGCATCCACCAGTACGTAGTAGTTGTGCGTCGGAATCAGGTTGGCCGCCGGATTGAATGTCACGGTGGCGCCGCTGATGCTGGCCGAGCCAATCGCAATGCTTTCCACCAGACTGTCGTCCGCCGCATCGTAGATCGCGATGCTGCCGCTGCCGGCGTTCACGTTTTCATTGAAGGTCAGCGCGATGTTGGCGTTGTACTGCACGCCGGTGGCGTTGTCGGCCGGACTCGCGCTGCTGAGTGTCGGCGCGCTGGTATCAAACACCGTGCTGAACTGGGTGGCCGCGCTGTTGTTGTTGCCCGCCGCATCCTGCGCCACGCTGCCCGCCACATTCAGGGTGACTGTGCCGTCGGCAGTCGGTGTCACGGTGACGCTGTAGGCGCCGCCGCCGTTGTCGGTGAATGCACTCAGTGTCGCGTTGCCGGCGGTGATGTCGCCCACCGCAAATCCGGATACCGCTTCGCTGAAGGTGATGGTGGCCTGGAACGCTGCATTGGTGGGATTGCTCACGCCGCTGCTGATGGCAACGGTGGGCACGGTTGCGTCAATGGACGCGGTATCTGTCACCGCTGTCGCCGCATTGCCCGCCGCATCCGTCAGCACCACGGACAACGTCACGGTGCCATCGCCCAGTCCGCTGACATTGATGCCGCTGACCTGCGCACCAGCGCTGGCCACGGTGCCACTGCCGGTGACGTTGGTGCCGCCACCGCTGCTGCTGATGCTGTAGCTGTACGCCACGCCGGTTTCGGCACTGGCAAAGGTAAAGCTGGTAGCCGTGGCGTCCGCCGCGTTGATCGCGCTGTCATCCAGATTGACGCTGTGACCGCTGGGCGCGGTGGTGTCGATGACCACTACCAGGGCACTGGACGCGCCGGAAATATTGCCGGCGCTGTCGGTGGCGGTGGCGGTGAAGCTGTGGCTGCCCTGCGCCAGCGCGGAACCGTGGGTGTAACTCCAGTTGCCCGAGCCGTCCGCCGTGGTGGTGCCCAGCGTGCCGCCCAGACTGGAAATGATGGTAACGGTGGCGCCCGCTTCCGCCGTGCCGGTGAGCGTGGGCGTGGTGTCGGTTGTCGTGTTGTCGGTGCTGGAGGTACCGCTGTCCGACGCCGAAGCCAGATCCGGTGTGGCCGGTGCGCTCGGTGCCACCGCATCCACCATCACGCCGGCAGTGCTGCCGACCGAATTCAGCGTGGCAGTAACGTCGTTGCTCGCCGCATCCCGCAGCGTGCCGCCGTTGGTTTGCAGCGCACCAACGGCAATGCCATTGCTGTCGAAGTCGCCAGTCTGCACGGTGTAGCGGAATACCAGCGCCGAGGTGCCGCTGCCGGATACGTAAGTGGCATAGACCGTGGTGGAGCCGATGGTGAGTGCAATGCGCGGCGTGCCGCCACCAGTATTCACCGTGATGTTCTCGTTGAAGGTGACGGTGAAATCCAGATTCTCGCCAGCGGTATAAATATCACTGGCCGGCACACTGACCGACGACACGGTGGGTGCCACGTTGTCGGCCACCGTGATGGTGAACGCCTCGGCGTAAGTCGCAGAACCATCGCTGGTCTGCACGCGTACCGAGTAGCTGCCCGCCGCCAGTGCCGCCGCATTGTTTGCACGCAAGGTGCTGCCGCTGATGTTGAAGCTGGCGTTATGGGTGTCGCCTGCGCCGGCCACCAGTGTGTAGGTGAAGGTGTTACCCACATCCGCATCGGTAGTGCTGAGCGTGCCGACGGTGGCGTTGGTGCCGCCACTCTGGTTCACGCTGCTGTTGCTCAGGCCGATGTCGGTGGGCGCACTGTTGAGAATCGGTGGCGTGATGTAATCGGCGATGGTTGCGGTGTGATAGTGAATTGTGTAATCGCTGCCGTTTTCCGACAGGATCATTGCGCGGTCGGCCACATCGCTGATGGCGAAGCGGTCGTTCAGATAGCCGGTGAGTTCAAAATCAAAACCGTCCACCCAGGTGGAGCCGTCATACGACGTCAGGAAATAGGTGGTCCCACTGCGACTGGCGAAATAGTAGGTGGAATCGATGCGTTCGATATCCAGCGTGTCCACAGCGGTGTGGGTCGCGTGGGTGATTTCCTGCTGCACCCAGCTGCCGGAGGCATTGGTGCGGTAATAGGAGCGGTGATCGGTGCGGTTGTTGTAGGTGTAATGGACCTTGCCGTTGTCATCCATTACTGCGCCGCCCACCAGATACATCTTGCCGTCGCCCTTGCCATCCAGCACCAGCGTCTTGGTGGCAAAGCTGTCGGTGGACGATGCGATGTAGTAGTTGTCGTTATAAATGTTCTGCATATCTTCGCGCCGATACAGAACATAGGCCGTGCCACTACTGTCTGCCAGTACATAAGAGTCGAATAGTTCGTCCTCGCTGTCTGCGGTGCTCACAATGGTGCTCATGACCCACGAGCCCGATTTGTTGGTGGCGTACCGGATCGTGTTGCCGGCAACCGAACCCTGGAACGAGGTGTGCACCTTGCCGTTGGGGTCCAGCGACAGATCCGCATCGAAAATCGTGTAGCCGGTTTCACCGATATTGGTGTAGGTCCAGCTGCTGCCGTTGTACACGGCATAGAAGGGGTCGTAATCCACGGCCCAGTTGGTGGTGCCCGCCGCAAACACGACATGCAGATTGCCCGACGCATCCACTTCGTAGTCCACACTGTCGGGATTGCCCCAGCCGCCATTGGTGCGGCCCGGCACCGACGACGGTGTCAGTGTTGCGTACAGGGTGAAGCCGGCGCCATTCCATTTCAGGAAACGGATACTGGTGCTGTCGGAACGGGCCACATAGAAATCACCGTTGGGTGCCACCCGCACTTTCGGGAACTGCCAGCTGGCGGTATCGGAAATCATGCCCACTTCATAGGCCGGATTGACCTGCTTGGGTGTCGAGGACACTTCCGGCGTGCTGTCGCGGCCCACGATGTAAACCATGTAGGAAACACCGGCTGTCAAACCGGTGAATGACAGCGTGCCACTGGGACTCATGGCCTGGGATTTGGTCTGCACGGCAGCGGCGCCCGAGCCATCGGTGCCGGCAATCACCTGCGCGCTGGTGGGCGCCGGCTGCGTGCTCAGCAGCAGCACCGCAAACACGGTGCTGTTTTCACTCATGGTTACACCGACATCAAAACTGGTGCTGGTCTTGTTAAGTACCGACGTGGTCATCACCACCGGTTTGGTGGAGGCTGCGTGCCAGGTGCCAGCATAACTGCTGCACTTGGTAATGTTCAGCGACGCCCAGGTATTGGTGTAATAGGTGCCCCAGGAAATATGGCAATGCGCGAACGGACTTTCACTGGCGAAGGTCTTGCGTCCCACCAGTTCACCCGAGAGATTCGCCACGGCATCATCCTGCGCCTGCAGCAGACCGTTCTCCTGCAGGAATGCCAGCGCCTGTGCATCCACCGGCGCAACAACCGGCGGCTGCGAAGACTGCCGGCCACCGAACGCGGCAAAGGCATTGCGCTTGCCTGTCGTTGCCGTTTTCTGCGCGGCCGCATCCTGCCCCGTGACGTGCACCACGCTGGCCCGCATGCCACCGCGCCGGCTGCTGACATGGCTGCTGCTGCGCGACATCGTCGCCGCCATGCCCGATGCGGCCAGCAACGGCACCGCCATGAACACGGCTTTCGACAGATTGGTTTTCTTCAGGCTCGGTTTCGAATCAGACATAGCTATTTCTCGACACGTCAGGCTTGCAATTCAGGGTGACAAAAATGATTGCGCATCCGCGGATGCGAAGGTTCGATCACTTCGGGAAAGCTGCAACCGGGCAACACTGCCACGTCATAAATCTGGTCGACGTTGCCGGTAAAACGGATATGGCCGATCTCGCTGCCGGTGTGCAGGTTGAACAGCCAGATGCCGGAAAAGGTTTCGCTGTATTTCTGCCCCAGCGGCGCCGGACGCGTCACATCCGCCTGTCGCACTTTCGACAGTCCCACCATCAGGATGGGGCCGTGAAAACACAGGCCACGGGTGAAGCCCGGCACTTCGGCCAGCACCTCAACCTTGTGTGTGACCGGATCGAAACGGCAGACCTGGCCATGGCCGGAATTGCAGAAATACACGCGGCCTTCGTGCCAGCGCGGCGAATGCGGCATCGCCAGTCCGTCGAGCAGGATTTCGTTGGTGGGCACATCCATCAGCGTGCCGTCGAATTCGGCGTGCTTGCGCCAGCGTCCGGTTTCGTTGAATTTGGAAAACGTGGTGACATAGGCCGGACTGCCGTCGCGCAGCGCCATGCCGTTCAGGTGACAGCGATCTTCCGGCACCAGCTCGCTGATGAAATGCGGCTTCCAGCGCGGCACAAAACTGTAGTCTGGCTCCAGCGTGCACAGACACGAAAAACTGGAGTTCACTGCCCACAGGCCGTCGTTGCTCCAGTCAATATCGTGAATGTTGATCATGCCGGTGTGATGGGTGGAGCGCGCAATGAAACAGGCATCGACACGCGCATCCACCGGCGCATACAGCGATTCTTCGTAAGCGCGCGCCTGCCGCTGCTGCTCGGTTTCCGCCACCTCTTCCACCACCGTTTCCGGCGCATCCTTCGGCTTGATGCGCGGCGCGGTGATGTCGTCCTCGATGCGCTGCAACGGCCGCTTGATCTGCTCCAGCAAACCATCTTCGCGGGCGAAATGATGCACCTGCGTGAAGATGCCCAGCGTCAGCCCGTTGGCCGTGGCCGACAGCCCCATCGGACGCGGGAAACTCTTGAAATTCACATCCAGTTTGTCGCCATCGCTGCGCACCAGCATCAGGCGACCGGCCTGATACGAGGTAAACGCCAGGGCGATATTGAGCTGCTTCAGCACAGCCGGCAGATTGGCGGAATGCTGGCAACCGAAATCCAGCGGGTCAGAGGCCTGCATTCAGCCTGTCTCCTGTGGCGGGGGCCTGATTGGGCAGAAGGGTGTGGAGTTGTTCGAGCAGGGTGGCCAGGTCGGCATCCGGGCGGGACGCCAGCAGCAGCGCTGCCGTGCCTGACACGATGGCAGACGCCAGCGACGTACCGGCGAAAGGTGCGTAACGTCCGCGCGGCGCCGTGCTGCGAATGACGCCGCCATAGGCCGACACATCCACGCTGGCGCCGAAATTGCTGTTGCCGAGGCGCTGGCCCCGCACATCCGTTGCCGCCACCACGATCGCTTCCGGGATGGCCGACTCGCTGCTGCCGGCAGCAATCGCGCGGCCTTCATTGCCCGCCGCGAACACCACCGCCACGCCCTTGCCATTCCGGCCGTGCGCCGCCAGTTCCTGCACGGCCTCCGCCACCGGCTGCAGCAGCAGTTGAGTGTTCCAGCTGCAATTGATCACATCGGCTTTTTCCAGCGCCGCCAGCTGGAACGCCAGCAGTGTGTTGGACGTCCAGCTGTCGGGCTGGCGGATGGCAATGAATTCCGCCTCCGGCACCAGCCCCTGCAAACCCTGCAGCGACGGGTCGGCAAACAGTACGCCGGCCACACGGGTGCCATGGGTATCACCCTGCTGCGGCGCTGCGACCAGCGCACGGGTTTCCACATCATAGGAAAACGCAACCTTCACGCGGGACAGCGCCGGATGCGACAGATCAAAACCGTCATCGATCACCGCAACCCGCACACCCCGGCCCCGATTCAGCCGGGACAGCGACGCCACAGCCGCCGGCAATGGCAGATCTGCCGCCGGCTGGCGCGCGGGGGCGCCGGTGCGCCGGACCAGTTGCAGGATGTCCGGCTGCACGAGCATCACGCCCGCCTGAGCGCTGAACGCCGCCAGCGCCGGCGCCAGCCCGGACCCCGGCGTGAGTTCGACGGAAAAATAGGTGAAGTCCCGTGCGGCAAACAGCTCCACAACGCTGCTGGCCGCAGGATACAGACGCGCCAGATCATCCCGCGCCAGCGCGCCGGACACCTTCACCAGCAGCCGCTCGGCCACGGCCACCGGCTGCCCGGTTTCCGCCACCTGGAAGTGATCACCCAGCGGCAACAGATGGATCTGACTGGAAAAATTGCGGAATGCCAGCGGCTCTGCCTGAACCGGCAGCGACAGCACGACCAACACCAGCATCAATTGAGCGGCCATTCGCATGAGATGCGCAGCACCTGTTTTTCAAGGGAATTTTGTCAGTCATCCATGAATGACCGCGTGAGCAGCTTGTCACACCGGACAGTCCTGCCAGCAGGGAGACCACGTTTCCAAGCCGTGCATGCAAACGGTGTCTGATAAAGACAAGCAGCCCAAAGGAGGTATTTCAAGCAACCGGACCAATCGATCTAGAAGCAGGATTGCGTGGCTACTTTTGGCAATAGAAGTCAGTCAGTGCGCCTGACAGATAACACCCGCAATCTCCTTTGCCATGCCCGTCGCATTGGGCAAGAATGTCCGCTCGCCCGACTGCGTAAACCTGCCCGGTCCAAGGACTGCCCATGAAAAAAACCTCGCTCCTGCTAGCCTTTCTGCTCGGCATCGCTGCCTGTCAGCCCCTCGCCCCGCCCACTGATCAGGTGACCTTCATCGTTGTCAACGACACCTACCGCGGCGACAACTTCCCCTACCTGCGCAGCCTGCGCGCCAAACTGGAAAAAACCACAGGCGATGTGGTGATTCTGCACGCCGGCGATTTCCTGTTTCCTTCGCTGCTCAGCCAGCGCTACAACGGCGAGCAGATGGTGGACATCCTGAACCTGCTGGACGGCGACGCCGAGGCCCGCGATCCGCATCTGTTCGTCGCCTTTGGCAATCACGAATTCGAAAAGGACAAACTCAAGCACGCGCCGCTACTGCAGAGCCGCATCAATGAATCGCAGTTCGACTGGCTGGGCAGCAACATCGTGTTCGGAACCGATGCGGCCGGAAAAAAACTGATCGCGGGTGAAGCCCTGGTGGAATCCCGCCTGCTCACGGTGAATGGCGTGAAAGTCGGTTTCGTTGGCGCCACCACTGACATCAAGGGGGCGGAATACATTGATCACTTCGTACCGCCCGCAGACGCCATCAGGCGCCTGACCCGCCAGCTGCGACAACAGGGCGCGCAACTGGTGGTGGCCGTCACCCACCAGACCGTGAATGAAGACAAGGCCATGCTGGTAGCGCTGGGCAATGACGCGCCGGATTTTGTTGCTGGCGGCCACGAACACGAGCGCAAGCACGAAGTCGTCAACGGCCGGCATCTGGTGAAGGCCGACGCCGACGCCAACAGCGCCGCCATCGTGCGCATCAACCTCGGTCAGCCGGTGCCGTCCACGACCGTCGAATACGTGGAACTCCCCGGCCACTATCCGCCCGACCGCGCCCTGCAACGCCGCATGCTGGCCTGGAACGAGCGCTTCGACCGCGACTACTGCAGCGATCTCCAGCGCGCGCCGGACTGCATGCAGGAAGTGCTGGGCAAATCCCGCGTGGATCTGGTCGCCGAGGAACTCACCATCCGCCGTTTCGAAACCAATCTGGGCAACCTGCTGGCCGACACCGCGCGCGAAGCCTTCGCATCACAAGACGCGCAGATCGCCTTTCTCAATTCCGGCGGCATGCGCCTGAACTACAACCTGCCCGCCGGCGACATCACCCGGCGTCATATCGATACGCTGTTTGCCTTTCCCACCCAGCTGTCGCTGATCCGCATCAGCGGCCGGCAACTGCAGGAAGTAGTGAACCACGCCATCACCGACTGGACCGGTAACGGCCGCTGGCTGCAGATCAGCGGCTTTGCCTTCCGCCACGATCCCGCGCAACAGACAGCCACCGGACTCAGCCTGATCACGCCGCAGGGCCTGCGTCCCATCCAGCCGGACGAGATGCTGCTGGCAGTCACCAATGATTATCTGCTGAATGAAGCCGGCGACCAGGACGGTTACCGCATGCTGAAATCCGCCATGAAAGTTCACCCCGAGCAGGCGACGGTGGATCTGAAAGCACAACTGATCGATGTGCTGGCCCGCACCCGCGACACCGGTATCGCCCCGACGGTGGAAGGCCGCATCTGCAATCTGCAGCAGACACCCCGCTGTCCGCTGTTCTGAGCAGCGTTTTTCATTCTTTTGAGTGATTCGCTCCTGTGCGTTGCGCGCCACAATGGCGCCGCAACAATCCTTTCCTTCCGCACAAGGAGTGCAACGTATGAAAAAACCGAATGCTTCATTTTTCGGCAAGGCGCTGATGGTTTCTGCGGTGGCGCTGATGACCGCCGCCTGTCAGGTGGAAAACTGGGACGGCGACAACGACGGCGCCAAGGACGATCTGGGCTACTGGTGGCCCAACGCAGGCTCGACCGTCAGCCTGGCCTGTCTGAGCGTACCGGGCAAGAACGTCGCGATGACCCGCCGTGACAATCCGGCCGTCACCACCGACGGCAACAAGATCTATCTGAACCATCTGTACAATGTGAATTCCCGCCTGAGCGCTGCCGGCTGCTACGAGAAAGGCAAGTTCATTTCCTCGTCCGTGAAAACCACGCTGTTTGGCTTAGAATTCACCAACAAGTACGAAAAGAAAGCGCGCTTCCGCTTCCAGGACGGCAACAACGTTCTGTACATCTTCTCCAAGTCGGAACAGGATTGCTTCAACGACACCAACCAGGCACCGGATCTGATGCAGCGCGCCATTGACTGCAACGTCGACACCGCCAATGACCAGGCCGGTCTGACCTACAACATTGGCACCATCGACGAAATCAAGTTCGTCCCCTTCAACTGAGCGGCTGTCCTGCAAAGTCACTAAATTGGCGCGGTTAGGCCACTATAACCATTCAGCCCGGCCACGTAGGATTTGGGAACGGTTGCGTACACTATCGCACTGACCCTTAAAGGAAAAAAACGCGCGCGGACATCCAGCATGCCGTGCGCGTTCCTTTTCAGCCCCTCACATTCCCACAGCATCCGTATAAGGCCGCACGGCCTCCCGCAAAGCCCCCGGCACCAGCCCGAATTCCTCCGGCGTGTAGCGATGTCCGCCGTGCTTGCCCTGCCGGTTGGTCGCCAGCCAGTCCTGCATGGCCCGTCGTCCCGCATCGGTCGGTGCCATTCCGGCAAACTGCAGGATACGCTCGGCCAGCGTCAGCGGGTCCGCCACCAGTTCGCCATAATGCACATCGAAAAAGGTCACGCCGCTGCCCGCCAGGCGCTGCCGCGCGGCCACCGAGCCATTGAACCAGTCCGGCAGCAGCGCGCTTTGCTGGCGCCCCACTTGCAGGGGATCGACCGCATCGCTGAAGGTGCTGCGAAAGACACTGTACAGGCTGCAGGTCGAGGTCACGGTATCCACCACATCGCGGTGGGTGTGGACGATGCAGGCGTCGGGATAGGCCGAGGCCAGCGCCTCCAGCACCGGCAAATGATAGGGTGCCTTCAGCAGCCAGCGCGGGGCGGAACCATCGCGGTCACGCCGCGCACCGTAATCCAGCAGCTGCAATTGCCAGCGGTGGCGCTGGTAGGATTCGCGATAATCCTCGCCTGCCAGCAGCGCGCTGTAGGACGGCGTGTTCAGGCAGGACATCAACGCCAGATTGCGCAGATCCGTGCCCATCATCAGCACACATTCCTCCGGCCCATCTGCTTCCGAATAATGCACGGCCTTCATCGCCGGATTCAGCATGTGCAGCATCTTCTGCCCGGTGTCGGCGCGATTGCGCGCCCGCTCACGCTCGTCGGCGGAGCCGAAGGCATAAGTGGAGGTGGACGACATCTGCCACAGCAGCGGCGTGGCCAGCCGTGGATCGCAGGCCAACAGGCGCTGCAACAAGGTGGTGCCGGTGCGCGATCCGCCGACAATGAAAATCGGCCGGGAAATGGGCGTGTTGAACACGTCAGGATGATGGCGGCGCGCGGCCTGCAGCTCCATCCGGCCGCGCAGCATGTCCACCGGCATGCCCAATCCGGTGGACGCGAGGCCCAGGGGATTCAGTTGCGCCTCGTGATTAATGCTGTCCACCAGCACTTCCAGTCGCGGCATAAAATCATCGCCGCCGAAATCATCAAGTCCGGTTTTCCTGCAGGCAGTATCCAGCACCTGCTGAACGCTGAGGGTCGTGAATTTCGGTTTCGCGGCGGCCTGCGCGTACAGCATCTGCGCCACGTCGCTGCGCGGTTCGGGTTGCCAGGGCTTCATGTCAGACGCTCCCTGTCCGCCAGCGGCAGTTGCGGTGCTCCGGTCGCGCCGGTGATACGCATCACCAGCACACCTTCGCGCCGGCCTTCGGTATCCAGCCAGTTTTCTGCGCCTGCCGGTGCCCGATGGGCAATGCGGATTTCATAATGGCCGTCGGCACCGGTGCGCAACCGGCTGCCGGTCAGCGACGTGTTGCGATAACGATGCTCCAGCGAATTCAGCGTGGGACCGTACAGCACGATATTCCAGTGCCGGCACTCCGGCTTCACGCCGCGAATCACCAGCTGTTCATCGGCATCCAGTTGCCAGCTGCCGATAAAATAATGGCAGTCATGACTGGTGAACACCGCACCGTTCTGCATTTCGGTCCACACGCGAATGCTGTTCACCGGATGCTGACCGCCACTCTGCATGCGCCACGCGGCAAACATCATCTGCGTCAGCAGCGGCATGGCGCGCGCCAGCCGTTTCATGCCACCGGCCACAGCGTCCACTTCCACCGCGGGCGGAGGACTTTCCGGTGCCAGATTTTCAATCATGAACCAGCCCGGCGTGGCGTGATCGATGTCCTCGAACAGCTGGCGAATCCAGAGCTGGCCGCTGCCGGTTGGAATCTGCAGATGACCCGATTGACTGGCCGGCGCCGGTGACAGCAACAGTTCAAACGAGCCATCGGCGGCGACCGGAATATCACGCTCGGTAAAAACCGCCGTGGCGCGCGTCGCCAGCGAATCGCCCTTGCCTTCGTAAAACGTGAGCGAGGTGTAACAGGCGCCGCCGAGATTGCCCCACAGGCGATAGCGCTGCGTGTCATCCAGCGGACAATGCAGCGTCACGCCATCGGGATTGTCGAGAAACCATTTCTGGTTGGGCGGATTGACGTGCACCGGAAGCGGATAGCGGCCATCCGCTTCCAGCTTGCCCAGATTGGCGGTGAGTGCCCGCAGCACCGCGCGGTAGGCATCGGCGCGTGCCGCTTCATCGGCGCCTGCCAGCTGGGCTTCCACCACATCACCGGCCTGTTTCAGTCCATCCAGCAAGCGCTGCCAGTACTTGCGCAACTGATCGTCGTCACTCATACGCGCGATTTCTCCGGATGCAGATAATCGATCAATTCGATATTGCCCAGCGGCAGCATGTTCATGGTGCAACGCGTGCTCATGTTGACCTGCTTCACCGGCAGTTCAACGCCGCTGTCCAGACGAATGCGGTCCTGTTCGAATGCCACTTTCACCTGCGCCAGCGCCGTCATCTGCGTGCTGCCGTCGAGCTGGTTCAGTTTCAGAACATCGGCGCACTGATCTGCTGCCGCCGACGGAATATATTTCAGTACGAAGGACGAACCGTTGATCGCCGGCATCGGCATCGGTGCCAGCGGCGCATCGGTAATGCGCAAACCCAGCACGTCGCTGCCGCGTCTTGCAATGCGGATATGACGTTCATTGCCCTGCACGAATTCCTGCCAGTGACAGGCGCGTTTGGCATAGCCGGGAATCATCAGGCCCAGCAGCGTCGGCTCGCACACACTTTGCGGTTCACGATCCGCCAGATACAGCTGCACCATGTAGGCACCTTTCACTTCGCTGCCATCCTGCCGCTTGTATTTCGCCGGCACGCCCAGCACGATTTCGTTGTAGCCGGCAAAGGTTTCCGCCGGCGTCTCCACGCCACCCAGATATTGCGCCACCACCAGCACCATGTTGCCCTGCCGGTTGGGCAGCAGCGGCTCTGGCACCAGCGACGCTACCAGCTCCGGATCGGACTGGAACATCACCTGATAGGAATGCACATTGTTGAAGGTGTACGGACCGTGATTGAGCGCGTTCAGCGTTTCTGCCGGCACGCGAATCGGAAATTCCTGCATGACTCACTCCACATTGATCATTATTTTGAGAACCGTATCCTGTCCCGTGTTAAACAGTTCAAATGCCTGCGCACCATCGCGCAATGCAAACTGGTGCGAGAACATGCCCTCGGCGCGAATTTTTCCCTGCTGCAGCAATGGCACCAGCTGCGGCCAGGAATCTGCCACGCCGGCAACACCGGCAAACAGCGTCAGGGATTTCAGTTGCGCCGGCATCAGCGCCGTCTGCACGCCGCGTTCGATCAACCCGAGAATCGCCAGATGGCCGCCGGGACGCGTCAGCTGAATGGCCTGCTTCACCGTTTTTTCATGGCCCACCGCTTCAATCGTGCAGTCCACCCCCAGGCCGCGCGTGTCCTGCAGAATGCGTTCGCTGGCTTCTTCCGGCGTCAGCGCAATCGCGCCCAGCTGCGCCGCCTTGTCGCGCCGGAAAGCGGACGGCTCGATCACGTAAACTCTTTCGGCTCCCAGCGCAAAAGCGGATTCCATCGCCGTCTTGCCAATCGGCCCCTGCCCGATCACCGCCACACTGCTGCCGGGTTTTACCTGCGCTTTTTCCGCGCCGAGAAAACCGGTGGCCAGCGAATCCGTCAGCAGCAGCGCCTGCTCATCCGTCACGCCTTCCGGAATCCGGATAGCCGACAGATCCGCTTCCTTCACCACCGCGAACTGTGCCTGCAATCCCTGCAGCAGCGGACTGAAACCATAGGGCAGCACGGTGCGCGCCTCACACAGACTGAACGCACCGCGCAGACAGGATGGACACTTGCCGCAACCCACACCGCCGGCCAGCAGAATGCGATCGCCAACGCGGTGCTTTTTCACATCGCGCCCCACCTCCACCACTTCGCCGATGCCTTCATGGCCAACGCAGAAATGCATCTTCACCTGACTGTAATCGAGCGGGCCGAGTTTCCTGCCGTTGTACATGTGCAGGTCCGAGCCGCAGATGCTGCACTTCTGCACGCGGATCACCAGATCGCGCGCACCGCTCAACACCGGATCGGGAAATTCCTCGTAACGGAAATCCTGCGGTCCGTGAAACACCATTGCCTTCATTCCAGAATCCCCCGCTCCCGCAAAACGGCGACGATCTGCAGCACCGCGTCTTCCACCGCCAGCTCGGCCGTATCGATGACAATTTCGGGCGCCAGCGGCGCTTCATAGGGGGAATCAATACCGGTGAAATTGGGAATCTGTCCCTGCCGCGCCTTGCGATACAGACCTTTCGGGTCGCGGGACTCGCACACTGTCAGCGACGTGGCGACGTGGATTTCAATGAATTCGCCCTCCGGCAGCAACGCCCGCACCAGTTCGCGATCGCGCCGGAACGGTGAGATGAACGCGGTGAGCGCGATCATGCCGGCGTCGGCAAACAGCTTCGCCACCTCGCCAATGCGGCGGATATTTTCCTCGCGGTCGCGATCGGAAAAACCCAGATCGCGGTTCAGACCCTGCCGGACGTTGTCGCCATCCAGCAGATAGGAGGAGTGGCCATGATCGTACAGCCACGCCTCCAGCGCGTTGGCAATCGTCGACTTGCCGGCACCGGACAATCCGGTAAACCAGATCACCACTGGCCGCTGCCGCGCCCGCTGCGCCCGCATGGCGCGCGTCACCGCGTGTGGATGCCACACGGTATTCGGCGATGCGATCGCGCCGGGTCCAGTACCGCCATCTTTGCCAACTCCGTTGTCCTGCCGAGCCATATTGGTTGCCTCCCTGTTATTATCTGGTACGATGTCGTACCACTATAATCAAGTGCGCCTCATTGTCAATCCACTCACCACGACGCGTGTCTGATAATGCTAGAATTCGCAGGTCGATCTGCATGGACCCTGTCATGACTTCCCAATCCCGCACCTACCAGGGTGAGTCCGCCGAAACCCGCATCAATGCCCGCAAGTGCCTGCTGCTGGACACCGGCTATGCACTGATGGCCAGCGACGGCTGGCGCCATGTCACCATCGACAATCTGTGTCGCGAAGCCAAACTGAACAAGCGCTATTTCTATGAAAGTTTTGCCGATCTGAATGCGCTTGCCGCCGCCGTGGTGGACGAGCTGTCGGCGCAATTGATGGAAGTATCCCTGACCGCCGCGCGCGACGCGCAGCAGGCTGGACACACGTCGCTGGAACTGGCACGCGCCACGCTCGCCGCCACCATCCGCTTTCTCACCGCCGACAGCCGCCGCGCCCGCGTGCTGTTTGCCGAAGTCGCCGACAATCCGCGCGCGCTGTCGTATCGCAAGAACACCATCCGCAATATTGCGCGCGCCATCTCCGCTTACGGCCACGAATATCACCAGGCGACCAAGCCGGTTCCGGTGGCGGAAATGGCATCCGCCGTGCTGCTGGGCGGCAGCATTGAAGTCATCATGGAATGGCTCGACGGCAGCCTGAAAATGACGTTTGACGAACTGGTGGAGGAACTGGCCGCGCTGTGGGTGCTGGTGGGCGATGGCACGGTTGCGCGCGTACAGGCAGGGCAACAGGCGAAAAAATCCGGCGCCGGCAAAACCCGCAAACGCTGACAAAAAGTCCGCGCAGTTTTTTCAGGATTTGCGCTGCTTCGTCATTGGCGAATGTGCACGTCCCGCTGGTCCGCTTTTCCCGCTACTCATTTTCTTGCTCTTCCCGCCGGCTTTCCTGTTCTTGTCAGCCCCCGCCGCCAACGCCGCCAGCCCCAACAGGCGGCGGAACTTCGGACATTCCATGTGGCTCGGCGCCGGACACTCCGCCGCATGCCGCAAACCGTCGCGCATCGCCGTCAGTTTGCGAATCGTGCGATCCAGTTCATCCGCCTTGGCGGACAGTAACTGGCGATCAATCTGCGGTTTTCCCTGCGGCGCGAACATGCGCGCAATCTCCTCCAGCGAAAAACCTGACGCCCGCCCCAGCGCAATCAGCGCCAGCCGCTCCAGCACGCTGGGCGCAAACACCCGGCGCAAACCCTGCCGCCCCGTGGAAACAATCAAACCTTTCTCTTCGTAATAACGCAGCGTCGACGCCGGCACACCGGATTGCTTTGCCACCTCGGAAATATCCATCCCGCCCCCCTTGACCTCAAGTTGACTTGAAGTCGTACGCTAACATCACACCCCACGAAACACCAACACGGAGAAACGAGATGAACGCACTGCTTTTCACCCTGCTGACCGGCATTGGTGCCACGCTGGTCATGGATCTGTGGGGCTGGATGCGCAAGCCGCTGCTGGGCGTGGCGGCCCCGGATTACGGTCTGGTAGGCCGCTGGCTGGCCTACATGCCGCGCGGCCGCTTCCGGCATGACGCCATCGGCAAAACATCCGCCGTTGCCGGTGAACGGCTGCTGGGCTGGATCGCCCACTACCTGACCGGCATCGCCTTTGCGGCCCTGCTAATGCTCATCGGCGGCGAATCCTGGATGCAGCAGCCCACACCGGGGCTGGCGCTGCTGGTGGGCATTGGCACCGTGGCCGCACCCTTTCTGCTGATGCAGCCGGGCATGGGCGCCGGCATTGCGGCCTCGCGCACACCGCGCCCGTCCGTCGCGCGCCTGCACAGCCTGATTACCCACACGATTTTTGGCCTGGGTCTTTATGCCGCCGGCTGGAGCAGTCACTGGCTGTTCCTGGCTGGAAAATGAAGACAATCACCTGAGAGGAAAAAAACCATGCGTATTCCTGCCCGCTTTGCCCCGCTTGTTTTCAGTGCCCTGCTCTCGGCCATCATGGTCTGTATTGTTTCGGCGTTCGTACTCGTCACGTCGCAGGGCATTCATCCCGGACTGGCGTCACAATGGCTGCGCAGCTGCGCCACCACCTGGCCCGTCGCGTTTCCCACCGTTGCCATCGTGGCACCGTGGGTGCGCCAGATCGTGGGGCGCCTGACGGCCTGACCTGCTGATCTGACAGGCATTTTCCCGCCCATCGTGCTGACCGGTGCCCGCCGGCCAGCACACCTTTCTCCCCCCGCCAAAAATTTCCCAAAAATTTCTGTCAGGAATCCACCCGCCAGCACGACTCCGGCTGTGAGCACGCAAACGTGCCCGCATTTATCCAACCATTCATCCAGCAGACCGAGGAAAATTTCATGAACCTGAAATCCATCGCCGCCGTTACCCTGACCCTGATCGCTACCTCCGCCCTGGCTGCTCCCAGCGGCGAAAGAAGCTGCGGCGCCGGCTCGTGCAGCAAAAAAACCGCCACCGATTCCGCCAAGAAGGACGCCGCCTGCTCCAAAAAGGATGAAGCCGCCTGCAGCAAAAAAGACGAAGCCAGCTGCAGCAAGAAAGAAAGCACCAGCACTGATAGCGACAAGTAAAAACGGGAGCAGGCACATGGCCGGTTTGGGATATCGACGCGACATGGCGGACTGGGACATGACAACGGTGCAGGCCGATTTCTTTGAAGTCGTGCCGGAAAACTGGATTCACCGTAATCGTGATCCCCTGTATCGCCTGCTCGAATCCGGCCGGCCGGTGCAGCTGCACGGCGTGTCGCTGAATCTGGGTGGCGACGCGCCGCTCAATGCCACCTTCCTGCGCCAGGTGCGGGAACTGATCGACGATCTGGGTTGCGATCATTACTCGGATCACCTGGCGGCGAGTGGCGACGCCCACCAGCTGTACGACCTGTTTCCCATTCCGTTCACGCCGGCAGAAGTGGTGCGGGTGAGTGACCGCATTGTGCAGGCACAGAACATTCTTGGCCGGCGCATCGCCATCGAAAATCCCACCTGGTACACCAACATCGGTGATCTGCCGGAACCGGATTTTCTCGCCGCCGTGGCCGAGCGCGCCGACTGCCACATCCTGCTGGATCTCAACAACATTGCCGTCAATTTCAAAAATCACCGGCAGCATGATCTGGCGGAATTTCTGGCACGCATCGATCTGGCTCGCGTGACCTACCTGCATGTGGCAGGCCATGAATTCGATGCGCGCTTCGGCCTGTATCTGGACACGCACAGCCAGCCGGTGGAATCCGCAACACGGCAGTGGGCGCAGCGTCTGCAGGAACAGCACGGCCTGCCGGTACTGCTGGAATGGGATCACGATCTGCCCGACATCAACACTCTCAATCAGGAGCTGGCATGTCTGCATTCCATGACTATGTGCGCGGCGTGACCGACACCGTTCCTGCCGGTTACAGCGCAGCAGGCATGAGCGTGTACCGGCATCTGGTGTATCTCGGTGCCAGCCAGTTGCTGGACGCTGCCTTTCCATCGGTACGCGCCACGCTGGGTGAATCCGCCTGGCGTGAACTGATGCAAGCCTTCATTCGCCAATCCCGCTGGGATTCGCATTTTTACGGAGATCTGAAAGATGAATTTGTCGCCTTTCTTGCACGCGAAAGCGTTTGAAAAACTGGATGGACTCGGCCTTCTGCTGCTGCGGCTGTGGATCGCGCAGGAATTTGTGTCGGCCGGCGTGATCAAGCTGTCCGGTGGCTGGCGTGCGCCGGACTGGTTTGCCGCGCTGCAATTTCCAGTGCCGGTCAGCCTGCTGCCGATCGATCTCAACTGGATCGTGGCCGGGGTGGGCGAAGTGACGCTGGGGCTGTGTCTGGCGTTTGGATTATGCAGCCGGCTGGCGGCACTGGGTCTGCTGTTCATCACCTGGGTGGCGGTGTACAGCGTGCATTTCGATCTGGGCTGGGCCGGCTGGAACCAGATCGAAACGGAACTGGGTCAGGGCTTCAAGGTGCCACTAATGCTGGCCGTTATGCTGTCTGCTATTCTCACGCAGGGCGGCGGCCGGATTGCACTGGATGCGGGGCTGTCGCGATTGCGATTTTTTCACCCCCGGATCAGGCCTGCATGAGCAATAACCCGGACATTGCACAATGGGCACAGGAATGGCGCCGACCCATGCTGCGATTTGCACTGCTGCACCTGCAGCCTGTCGAAGATGCGGAAGACGCCGTGCAGGACGCGCTGGCAGCCGCGCTGACACTAACCGCTGCAGACATTGCCGGCACCGATCCGCGCCGCTATCTGTTCGGCATCCTGCGCAACAAGGTGATGGATCGACTGCGCCGCCGCTACCGCGCCGAAATCACCTTTGCCGAAGCCTTCGTGGATGAACTGGATGAAACCCTGTTCGATGCACACGACCACTGGGCCCGCGACGTGGCGCCGGCCGCCTGGCAGACGCCGGACGCGCAGCTGCAATCGGAACAGTTTTTTCAGGTGGTGGACATCTGCGTCAACCGCTTGCCAACAAAACCGGCGCGGGTGTTCAGCATGAAGGAATTTCTGGACTGTGCGGCCGAGGACATCTGCGACATCCTGGGCATCAACAAAACCGATTACTGGCAATGCCTGAGCCGCGCGCGCAAACAGATTCACCTGTGCCTGAACCAGTCCTGGTTTGGAGGTAAAACCCTGTGATGACCTGCAAGGAATACATTTTCAAACTGACCTCCGGCCAGCTGGAACAGGCGCCGCTGGCACTGCGACTCGAAGCCGGGCTGCATCGTGCCCTGTGCCGCTATTGCCGCACCTTCACCCGCAACGACGCCCGGCTCGATCAGGCGCTGGACCATTACCGCAACACCCTGGACGGCGCCGGCAAAAAGCCGGACTGATATTCGCGCGAAACCACCTTCTGTTTTTCACCATTTGGGGTGATTTTTCCTGCCGCCCACCCTGCTAACGTTCCCTCGCGCTGCTACACCCACCCACAATAACGACAATATTTTGCAGGGAATGTGAAACCATGAACCGATTGCTGCCTTCCGCCCGTTTTATCCCGCCATTCATACTGTTATCTGCCGCGCTGCTCACCGGCTGCGGCGCCGGCATCGACTCCGGCTTGCCGGACGAGAAGACCACGCTGTACATGAGCCAGGACACGACCGTGGATTTTTCGGTCAAGGGCGACACCGGCGACAATCTCTCCTACGGCTGGCAAGTCATCCAGTACGACAGCAACAACCAGCCGGTCAGTGCCACCTATCTGCAAGCCAGCGGCTCACAGCTGCAGCGCAGCTACACCTTCACCGCCAGCGATTTCAGCCACTTTCGCACGGAAGTTCGCGCGACCCTGTACCAGCGGATCCAGACAGGCAGCTGGCCTCTCAATCTCCCGGTGGATTCCGTCACCTGGGAAATCAGCAAGCCGGTGGCAAAGCTGGGCACGCAGATTCCCGGCTCGCTGTTCCTGCGCAACCAGAATGACCTGCCCGGCCTGACTGGCGTCAGCGACGTTACCGGCCACGTATTTCTCGACTACCCCACCTTTCGCGACGTGGCGCCGCTGAATTCACTCACCCATATCGGCGGCGATCTGGTGGTGAAAGAAAGCACGATCCGCACCGGCAAGGACCTGCACCTGAATCCCGCGCTGGTGCTGGACGGCGGTCTGCAGCTGCGCAACAACCGCAGCCTCACCAGCCTGACCGGGCTGGAAAACCTGTCCCGGCTGGACAGTCTGGTCATCGAGCAAAACCGCCTGCTGAAAAATCTGGCCGGCCTGGGCGGACTGGAACAGATCGACGGCGACATGCTGGTCAGGAACAACGGCAGTCTGGCCAATCTCACCGGCGCCACCCGGCTGCAACAGATCGGCGGCAGCCTGACGCTGGACGACAATTTCGTGCTGGCATCCACCAAGGGTCTGGAGACACTGCAGAACGTGCAGAACAGTGTCACGCTGACCGGCAATCCGCTGCTGGCCAGCCTGGAAGGCTTCGCGGGCCTGACCCGGATCGGCGGCACACTCACCATCGGTTTAAGCACATCCCCCGACAACCTGTCCAACTACAGCACGTCCTATCTGGCGAACCTGTCCGGCCTCGACGCGCTGACCCATGCCGGCGCCATCCTGATCGAGGCCAACCCGCGCCTGACATCACTGCAGGGACTCAATCAGCTGACCACGGTGAACCAGTACATTCATCTGGGCGACAACACGCAACTGGCCAGCCTGCAGGATCTGGAAAGCCTCACCACGGTGGACACCCTCAGCCTGCAGCGCAACACCCGGCTGCGCGATCTGCGCGGACTGGAACAGCTGCGGCATGTGAATTACCTGACCATCATTGGCGACGACCTCTCCACCACACCGACAACCGGTCTGACCAGCCTTGCCGGCCTGGAAGCACTGGACAGCGTCCAGCATCTGACCCTGACCGGCAATCCGCTGCAGGATGTGTCAGCGCTGGATAACCTGTCGGTGACCCGATCGCTGTCCCTGAACTACAACCTGCTGACGGCGCTGCCGGCCCTGCAGGTCAACGGGCTGGAAGGCCTGTCCATCGTCGGCGAACGGATCGGCAGTCTGGAAGGCTTGAACGGCGTGACCCGGCTGGGCTTTTTGCGGATGTACAACAACAGTCAGCTGACGGACCTGTCGGCGCTGGATGCGCTGGCGCGTGTTGATGGTGATTTCCGGATCGCGAACAATGACAGCCTGTGCCAGTCCGTCGCCGATGCCCTGCTGGATCAGGTGCTGAGTCTCGAAGGTGTGGGCGGCACGGTGGACATGTACAGCAACAACGGCTGCAACTGACACCCGCCATTCACCCGAAGCAGACTGCGCCCGTTACGGCGGGCGCAGTCGATTTATTCAGGCCTCCACCGGCAAATCGACATACGGATTTTCCGGCACCAGGCGCAACTCCCTCAGCGCGGGAATCACCTTGTCGGTCTCGATCACCCACGCCCGGCGGCTGTGCGGACAGCACTTTCTTGATAGCGTCCGGGGTCAGATCCGCCAGCGACTGGTAGCCGGCCTTGGCAAAGGTCTCTGCCAGTTCCGGATGGCCATGCTCCTGCAGCCAGCCGGACACTTCCGACGTGGCGTTTTCGTCTGCAGGGTGGGTGGCTGGCGAGGCGGAGGGTGCTGCTGTTTCGACAGGCATGTGCGGAATCCTTGCGTGCAGGTTGCGTGCGGTGAACCAGTATCCATGACCGACTACCAGCCACGTTGACCGGCATCACGGGCGCGCCATCTGCGCTCACTCATCAACCAGATCAATGTCAGGTTTCGTCAGTGGGCCGGTTATGTTCCCGGTTCCACGATGGTATCCTGCTCCGACAATTTGCTTTACTTTTTTGTCAGGGGGAAACGCAGGTGTCACGTCGATATCGCATCATCATCTGGAGCCCCGGCGACATGGGAGGACGCGCACTGCGCACCGCCCTGCTGTCACCGGACAAATTCGAAGTCGTCGGGGTGAAGGTGTTCAGCCCGCATAAAAACGGCAAGGACATCGGCGAACTGGTCGGCCTGCCGCCGGTGGGTGTGAAAGCCACCACCTCGAAGGAAGCCATTCTCGCCCTCAACGCCGACTGTGTGGTGCACACACCCACCACGCCGGCGCTGCTGCAGGGTTCCGACAACGATGTGCTGGATCTGCTCGCTTCCGGCAAGAACGTGGTGTCGGGCGCCTCGCATCACAATCCCTCCATGCACAACTGGCTGACGGAAACCCAGCCCGCGCTTTCTGTTCTGCGCACCGTGGGCAACATGAAAGTCACCGGCACCATCTTCAAGCCCCACGAAAAACAGGCGCTGGCCGGTCTGCGCAAGATCATGCAGGCAGTGGATTCCAAACCGGGCCAGGCGCTGCATCCCCTGCTGGAAAAACTCACCAACCGCGTGCTGGATCGCGTACTGCCACGGCGCGCGTCGGGCCAGCGTTTTCAGCAGGCGTGCCTGAAAGGCGGCGCGTCGCTGTTTGGCACCGGCCTGCATCCGGGCGTGATGGTGGAACAGGTGGTGCTGCGGCTGGCAGGCCTGCTCGATGAAGTGGAGCAGGTGCATTTCCTGGAAGTAGGCGATCTGTCTGCCGCGCCGGATGGCATGTGGGGCGGTCTGTCGAGTCTCGGTTTCGGCACCCAGCTGCACGAAGTGGATTCCAATCACGCCATCGCGCTGATGCAGCATTTCTATTTCAACGACGTGCTGGGCGGCGTGGCGCACGCGCTGTTTGGCGCGGGGCCGGAACGGGTGCGGGTTGAACGCCATGTATATCCGGTGCCGGCGCGGGTGGAAATCAAGGCGGGCGGCACCGTGATCAAGCCCGGCACCGTCGGCGCCATTCACATGACCTATCGCGGCTACATCGACGATCGCCTGTTCATGACCAACGAGGAATGCTGGCACGTGGGCCAGGGCAACGCGCACCTGGGGCCGGATCATCCGAACAGTCTCGCTGGCGGCCACCTGATCCGCATCGACGGCAAACCCGGTCGCATCGAAATGTCCTCGGTGCCGGATGACAACGCCTTCAAGGCCGACTGGTCTGCGGTCACCGACATTTCCGTCAAAGCCATTCTCGATTCCATTCCCGCCGTGTGTGCGGCGCCGCCCGGCGTGCTGATGCCGGATCTAACGCCCCGTTATCGCCTGGAGGAAGCATGAGCATGAAAACGATTTCTGTCGCCATTCTGGGCAGCGGGCAGGTCGCCGATCTGCTGGCGCAGCACATCGGCCAGCGCGCGGATCTGCAACTGGTTGCAGCAACTTCCGCTGAAGACACACCCGCGCAAGGCACCGACTGCGTGCTCTATCTGCCCACCAGCGCCGAACTGGACAGCGGCAGCGCCGCCAGCCGCATCACCGCACTGCTGCGCGCCGGCTTCGACGTGATCTCCACCGCGCCCCCCGCCGCACTGGGCGACGCCGATCTGCTGGCGGCCTGTCGTGAAGGTGGCTCAACATTCCACGGCACCGGCGGCTTCCAGAACCGTCTGATCAGCCGCTTCAACCGCGCCTTCTCCAGCATCACCCGCAACATCCGCGACGTGGAACTGATCGAGGAACTGGACGTGGAAGAAGTGCCCGCGCATCCGTGGAGCAGTTGCACCGATTGCGGCCTGGATGAGCACGATCCCGCTGCCCTCAACGCCCGCGTCCGCGCGGTGGAAGGCTTTTACGATGCGGGACTGCACACGCTGGCGGATGCGGTATTCCGCGATGAACAGGCGAACGCGGCCATCACCGTTGCCGCCCTCCGTCCGCATCGCGATGACATGCCACAACGCGGACGCGCCGCCGCGCAGGCAGCGCCGGAACAGGTGGTGGTGCGCCGCTCCCTGGGCGAGCACGTCGCCTACGATTCGGTGTGGACCAAACGCGAAGGCAGCAGCACACCGCTGCGCTACCGCCTGAACACCACCAGCGCCGATGCCATCGGCCACGTGACGATTACCTTCCACGCCGAAGGCAGCGTGCATCCCGCCGATCATCTCACCTGCACCGGCCTGCTCGATGCCATCCGCCCGGTACACGCCAGCGCGGCAGGCATTCTGCACCACGATCTGGAGATCAATCACGTCAAGCTGAATGATTGCCTGACACGGTGACCGAAGGCACACTTCATCCCGACACAGCCTGTTTGTTTACTCCTGTGCGGGATGAAGCCTGATGAACGACTTTCACAAACAATATGGACCCTGGGCACTGGTGACCGGCGCCGGCAATGGCCTGGGCGCGGAATTTGCCCGCCAGCTGGCGCAGCGGCGCCTGCACGTCGTGCTGGTGGATGTGGACAGCGCCGGCCTCGACGCAGTGGCAGCAGAACTGCGGGCACACGCCGGCGTGACCGTGCGCACCGTGCAGCTGGATCTGGCGCAACCGGATTTCATGACACAGCTCGCGCCGCTGCTGGATGAACTCGACATCGGTCTGCTGGTCAACAACGCCGGCATCAGCGGGCTTGGTCTGTTTGCCGAACGGACTGCGCAGGATCACCTGAATGTGCTGGACGTGAACGTGCGTGCGCCGCTGCTGCTGACCCGTCATCTGGTGCCGCGCCTGCTGCAACGGGGCAGCGGCGGCCTGCTGTTCGTCTCCTCGCTCTCTGCCCTGCAGGGCACGGCCTATGTCGCCAATTACGCCGCCACCAAAGCCTGGAACCTGATTTTTGCCGAAGGCCTGTGGGATGAACTGCGCGGCACCGGCGTGGATGTGCTGGGTTATCTGGTCGGTTCCACCCGCACACCGGGCTTCGTCAATTCAAAACCGCAACTGCAGCGCGCCAGGCTGGTGAATGTGATGGAAATGCCCGCCGTCGTGCAAGGCGCGCTGGACCACCTTGGCCACGGCCCCACGCAGGTCGCCGGCACCGGCAATAGTTGGTCCGCCTCGCTGCTGACCCGGCTGCTGCCACGCAAATGGGCCGTGCGCCTCGTGTCCGGCACTACGCGCAAACTGTACGGATGAGCGTCATGCTGCGCTACCTGCTCCCAGCCCTGCTTCCGTCCTGGCGCTTTTTCGATGCGATCGGCCCGTCACCGCGCATCGAATACTGTCTGCTGGCGGATGAAAGCGCCGCACCGGACTGGCAACCGTTCCGCACCGCACCGCAGCATCTTGCACTGCCGCAGCTGTGCCTGCGCCTGCTCTGGAATCCCGCGCGCAATGAGTCGCTGTATCTGCTCTCCAGCTGCGAAAAAATCCTGCAGCGTGAATCACCGCAGGCGCAGCAGGTGATTGCCGGACGCATCGCGCAGGCACTGCAATCCGGTGAGATAACCGCAGCCAGCAACGCGCGCCTGTTTCGCTTCCGTCTGCTGGAAGTGCAGCGCGAGGGGAACGGCATCACGCAGCAGGAAGCATTTGTGTCGCCGGCTTTTCCGCTCCCATCCCCATGGCAGCCAGTACCGTGATGAGTGTCATGATGACGCTGGAAATAGCGATCCGCCTGTGTGAAATATTGCTGGGGCTCGCGCTGCTGCAGCAATGCCTTGAACATCTGCGCATGGCCATGAGCGATCACCGCCTGTTTGCGCTGCGTCTGCTGCTGTGCGTGCTGCTGGTGGCCGGTGTCTGGCCCACAGTGGTGCTGGCGATTCTGCTGCTCACCAGCGTCTGGATTCTGGCGCGCTGCGACGGCCCCTATAACGGCGGCGCCGATCGTGTCGCCGTGCTGATGCAGAGCTGTCTGCTGACAACGCATCTGTGCCGCGACCTGGACGCGCCGCTGCGCTGGCAGGAAGCCGCGTTCGGCTATCTCGCCATCCAAATCATACTGTCGTATTTCATGGCGGGCTGGGTGAAGGTGGTGAATCCGGAGTGGCGGCGCGGACAGGCGCTGCTGGATGTGTTTGCGTTTTCCGCCTACCCGCAAAGCGAGTCCCTGCGCGGCTGGGCGCAGTGGCCACGGCTGCTGTTTGTGATGGGCTGGGCAGTGATGATTTTCGAACTGGCGTTCCCGCTGGCGCTGCTGCGGTTCGACACGCTGGTGATTGCGCTGGTGCTGGCGGCGCTGTTTCACACCGCCAACGCGCTGCTGTTCGGGCTCAACCGGTTTGTGTGGGTGTGGATCGCCAGTTATCCGTCGCTGCTGTGGCTGCAGCAACGGATCTTCTGAACCGTTGCTAGCGGTGGCGGATCTGGAACAGGGCCAGATACTGCTTTTCAATTTCCTGCAGCAGCGCTCTGTTCTGCTCCAGCAGCTGCTGCACGCGCTCGCGCTTGAGCGCCACCTGCTGCTGATCCTGCGGCCCTTTCTCCGGCGGTTCCGCACACAGCTGTTCCAGTTCCGTCCGGTTCTGCGCCAGTGTGTTCCACTTCGTCAGAATCCGTTTCTCGGCCACCACCATCGCCCCGTGAATGTTCGCCATCTCAATGCCCCTGCTGTCGCTTTTGTTATGGGAAGGAAGGGCCATTGTCCGGGGCTGCGCCGGACTTGCCATTGACGGGGATCAAAGGGAATCCGACGCATCCGCCAGCAACGAGCCACCGGCATTGCCGTGAATATCGATCCACAGATGCTGCACACCCAGCTCCGCCAGCCAGGCCGGCCCGCCCTGCTGCTTCAGCATGCCAATGGTGGAAGCGCTGCCAGCCACCACGCAGAAATCCGCCACCACCGTGATCGCCGCCATGTGCTGCACCGGCCAGCCGGTCTGCGGATTCAGGATGTGGCCGTAACGCACGCCGTCCAGGGTGATGCAGCGTTCATAGTCGCCGCTGCTGGCAACGCCGCCGCCCTGCAGTTCGATGGTCAGCAGCGCACCGCCCGCAGGCCGGCGGGGATCGCGAATGCCGATCCGCCAGGGTGTGCCATCCGGCTGCGGTCCGATCACGCGAATGTCGCCGCCCAGATTGACCAGGCCGTGACGCGCGCCGGCGTTCCAGCACAGCGTCGCCAGGCGGTCGGCGGCATACTCCTTCACGATGCCGCCCAGATCCAGTTCCATGCCCGGCGGAAACCGGATGGCGCTGCCGTCGAAGTCCACCTTGTCCCAGCCGATCCGCTCCAGCAGCACGGCAATCTGCTGCGGTTCCGGCAACCGGCCCGAGCGGAAATCCCAGGCCTGCCGCAGCAGCCCCGACGTGATGTCGAACAGGCCATCGCTTTGCGCGTAACAGGTATCGGCATACTGCAGCAGGGAGGCGGTTTCCTCATCCAGCGCAAACGATCCGCCGGCGGCCGCCACCTGATTGATGGCCGACAGCACGCTGTCGCTGCGGTAGCGGGAATAGCGCTGTTCCAGACGCGCGGCATCCGCCATGGCAAGCTGCGCAATCTGTCTGGCCACGGCCTCGCCGGGCGCATGCAGCTGGATTTCACAGGGCGAACCCATGGCGCGAAACGGAAACCGGAACAGGCTGGATGAAGTGGTTGGCGACATAAACGCATGATGTCCTTCAGAAATGAACTCCGCCATTAGACACCAGCGTAACTGGCCATTCCACCGGCGGCCGCGACAACCAGCCCCCATCATTGACCTGTCTTAAGGTTCGTTTCAGGAATGCCGCGCTACCATCAGCCCAGTTATCCACGAAGGAGACCGGTCATGAAACAGTGGTTACGCGCCCTGGGCATGGCTGCATGCGCACTCACCAGCACGGTACTGGCAGACGCCGACTGCGACGATCCGGTCGCCCGCTGGCAACCGCGCGACACCCTGCGCCATCAGCTGGAAAGCAAAGGCTGGAAAGTCAAACGCATACGGGTGCATGACGGCTGCTATGAGGTGCACGGCATCGACAGCGACGGCAACCGGGTGGAAGCCGAGTTTGCCCCGGCGTCGCTGGAAATCAGGGAACTGGAAATCCGTTACAACCACCATCGTGACCAACCCCGGCACCGTGCTGCCGGCCAATCCGAATAAGGGAGCGAATCCACCATGAAAACCCGATACCTGTTGCTGCCACTCACCCTTGCACTGGCCCTGCCCGTCGTGGCGCAGGCCCGCCCCGTGACCTTCACCACCGAACTCACGCCCTATGGCGGCAATGGCGCCTACGTCGCGCTGTATCTCACCGACGCCCAGGGCCAGTACCAGAAGACCCTCTGGATCGCCGGCAAGAAAACCAAGTACTACAAACATCTGGCGGACTGGGCTCGCGGCAGTGGCCTGCGCCCGGCGGAATACGATGGCATCAGTGGCGCCAGCGTGCGCAGCGGAGACACCCTGCGCCAGACCCTGGAAGTGCCGGACACGCTGATCGACGCCGGCTACCAGATCCACATCGACACCGCCGTGGAAGACAAGCGCGACAACCGTTCCGAAGTCGTCGTGCCACTGACGACGGATGGCGCCGGCAAGGCCACCGCCGGCAAGGGTTACGTCAAATCCTTCTCCTATTCCTTCTGAGGCGACGACCGCCGCATGCTGCGTCAACTGCATTCCCTGCCCGGACTGGTCGCCGCACTGCTGGTGGTGGTGATGGCAGTCACCGGCGCCATTCTCGCGACAGGCCCGGCCGGCGAGCGCCTGAACACGGTGCTGCCGGCCGCCGGTGAAATGTCGGTGGCCGATCTGGCGGGCAAGGTGGCCGCACACTATCCCGGCGTCGAACAGATCCAGCGCACACCCTCCGGCGCCATCATTGTGTATTTCCGCTCCGGCGATGCCACCGGCGCCGACCTGATCGATCCCCGCACCGGACAGGCCATCGCACCCTATGAAATGCCGGGCGTCCTGCGCTGGGTGAAGAACCTGCACCGCTCGTTTTTCCTCGACACGCCAGGCCGCGTCGCCAGTGGCACTGGCGCGGTGCTGATGCTGCTGCTCGCCATCACCGGACTGCTGATGCTGGTGGCACGTCTGGGTGGCTGGCGCAAACTGTTCGGCCCGATGCGCGGCACCACGCCCCAGCGCCTGCACGGCCTGCTCAGCCGCTATGCCGTGCTGGGGCTGCTGCTGTCGGCACTCACAGGACTTTACCTGTCTGCCGGCAGCCTTGAACTGATTCCCGAAGCACTGGAAGCCGAACCGGAATTTCCGCCGGAAGAACCGCTGGCCGCGCCCCTGCCCACCCACACACTGGCCGCGCTCAAGGCCATCGACCTGAACGAGCTGCGCGAGCTGGTCTATCCCTATCCCGGCGATCCGGCCGACCATTATTCCGTGCGCACCGATCGCGGCGCCGGCTTCGTCCATGCCTCCAGCGGCGCCATGGAAGTGTTCGAGGAAAACGGCAGCGCGCGCAGAATTTACGAATTCATTTACATGCTGCACACCGGCGAAGGGCTGTGGTGGCTGGGCCTGCTGCTGGGACTGTCGGCGCTGACCGTGCCGGTGGTGGCGGTGACCGGCGTACAGATCTGGTGGAAGCGGCGCAGCGGCCTGCCGCGCATCGCCGACAACACCGCTGCCGATGCGGCCGACACCGTGATTCTGGTGGGCAGCGAAAGCAACACCACCTGGGGTTTCGCCCGCACGCTGCACGCTGCGCTCACCCAGGCCGGCTACCGCGTGCACACCGCGCCGATGAACGCACTGGCCTCCGGCTACCGCGCCGCGCAACGGCTGCTGATTCTGACCGCCACCTATGGCGACGGCAGCGCGCCCACCTCCGCCAGCCAGTTCCTGACAAAGCTGGGCCAGTTCCGCGACACACCCGCATTCCGTTTCGCCGTGCTGGGTTTTGGTGATCGCCAGTTCCCGCACTTCTGCCAGTTTGCGCTGGACGTGGACGCCGCGCTCACCGCCAAAGGCTGGCAGCCGCTGCTGCCGCTCGACATGATCGACCGGCAATCGCCGCAGGAATTTGCGCGCTGGGGCAGCAATCTGGGCGACGCCATTGACACGCCACTGCTGCTGGAACACAACCCGGAACGTCCGCACACCACGCCGCTGCAACTGGTGGAACGGGTGGAATACGGCAGCGACAGCGACACGCCCACCACCGTGTTCCGTTTCACCGCTGCACAGACACACGCGCAAAGCGGCCTGCTGCACAAACTGCGCGCGCGACCACACCTGCCAGCATTCGAAGCGGGTGATCTGGTGGGCATCCTGCCGCCGGGCAGTCACGTGCCGCGCTTCTATTCGCTGGCGTCATCATCGAAGGAAGGCGTGCTGGAAATCTGCGTGCGCAAACACGTCGACGGCCTGTGCTCCAGCTACCTGCACAATCTGCAAACCGGCGACTGCATCGACGCCTTCATCCGTCCGAATCCGGAATTCCGCCCCACTTCCGGCAAGGCGCCGGTGATCCTGATCGGCGCCGGCACCGGCATCGGCCCGCTGGCAGGATTCATCAAGCACAACACGCCGCATCACCCGATGTATCTGTACTGGGGCGGCCGCAATCCACAATCGGATTTTCTGTATCAGTCCGAACTGGCGGATTATCTGCATGACAAACGCCTGACCAAACTCAGCACCGCATTTTCCCGCGCCGACGACAAAGCCTACGTGCAGGATAAAATCAACGCCGACGCCGACGAGCTGCGCGATCTGATCCGCAACGGCGCACAAATTCTGGTGTGCGGCGGACGCGACATGGCGCAGGGCGTGCGAAGCGCCATTGACACCATCATCACACCGCTGCAGACCAGCGTGCAGGCACTCAAGGCCGAAGGCCGCTACCGCGAGGATGTGTACTGACCGAAAAAAAGCGGTTGCCGGTTTTCCTGACACTGCTAACCTGAATGCCGTGGCCGGGATTTGCCACGCAGTTGCAGTCATAACAAACAAAAAATACTCAACGGAACCGCAACAATGAAAATCAGGATTTCATTTCTATTGGCACTGCTGTTAGTCAACACCTCCGCCTTCGCCGACGACTACACCCAGACCCGCTACCCCATCGTCCTCGTCCACACCTTTCTCGGCTTCGACAACATTGGCCCGCTCGAATACTGGTACGGCATTCCTGCCGCGCTGCAAAAAAGTGGCGCACAGGTATTCACCACACAGGTATCCACCGTGAATTCATCGGAACTGCGCGGCGAACAATTGCTGGCACAGGTGGAGGACATTCTCGCCATCACCGGCGCGGAAAAAGTCAATCTGGTGGGACACAGCCTGGGCGGACAAACGGCACGCTATGTGGCCGCGATGATTCCCGACAAAATCGCGTCGGTGACCAGCATCGGCAGCCCGGTCAAAGGCACGCCCGCAGCCGACATTGTGCAAACCCTGGCGGACAATCCCGCCTACACCCGCATTGTCCTGCGCTTGCTGAATGGTTTGGCCGTGCTGGTGGATCGCGCGTCGGGCGGCGATCTGTCGCAGGATGCCGCAGCCGGTCTGGCGGGGCTCACCACACCCGGTAACCTGGCTTTCAACGCACGCTTTCCGGCCGGCGTTCCCGCTACCTCCTGCGGTGAAGGCGCTTACGAGGAAAACGGCGTCCGGTTTTTTTCCTGGGCCGGCAGCCAGTCAGGCATTACCAACTATTTCGATCCCGCATCGTACGCACTGGCACTGACCAAACTGTTTTTCAACGAACCCAGCAACGGGCTGGTGGGGCGTTGCAGTTCGCACTTCGGCCAGGTCATCCGCGATGACTACGCCATGGACCATCTCGATGAAGTGAATCAGCTGTTTGGCCTGGTGAATCTCAAAGCCGCCAATCCGAAAACACTGTATCGCGAACACGCCAACCGTCTGCGCAATCTGGGACTGTAATGGCGATGACCGGAACAACGCGCTGGCTTGCCGGCGCCAGCGCGCTGCTGTGCGTCGCCTGCATTGCCTATGGTCTGCACGCGACGTGGCGCAACGGGAGTATTCATCGGCCTGTTGCAGTCACTGCGTCCGCCCAAACACCGAAGCAGAAACTGACACTAGCGCCACAGCCTGCAGACAACACCACGCCGGTGCGATTTGTCTCGGGACTGGAACAGTTGCCGCCGTCCCTGCGCGGCACCGATCCCGACGGCAACCTGCGCACCGACAATCACGGCAACCTGATCATCGAGCACGACATTCGTCTGCTGTTCGACTATTTCCTTGCCGGCCTTGGCGAGGAATCACTGGCCACGCTGCAAGCCCGTCTTCACGCATACATTCAGCAACGCTTACCGGAACCCGCCGCAACACAGGCCCGTCAGCTGCTGGCTGATTATCTGGCCCTGCTGGAGGCACTGAACGCATTCGACAAACCCGACACCACCAGCGGTTTCGACACCAGCGCCATTGCCGATCACCTGCAGCACATCAGCGAGCTGCGCCGGGACTATCTGAGCCCGGACGCTGTCGCTGCATTCTTCGGTGATGAGGAAGCCTACGATCGCTATACGCTGGAGACGCTGAACCTCACGCAAAGGCAAGATCTGGATGCGGAAGAAAAGCACCAGCAAATGACCGATCTGGAAGCACAACTACCCGAGCAGTTTTACAGCGCCCTGCAACAAAGCCGGCAGGCACTGCACCTGCGCCAGGCCACCGCAGCGCTGCGCGATGACGGCGGCAGCGACACCGAACTGCAGGCGCTGCGCACTGAACAGGTGGGTGCAGCAGCGGCCGAACGTCTGGCCGGGCTGGATCAGAGGCGCGCCCAATGGCAAGGCAAAATGGATGAGTGGCTGACCGTCCGCACTGCCATGCTGGGCAATCCGCAGTTGAGCCCGCCGAAAAAAACACAGCTCATGACACAGTGGCGCAGCGAACGCTTCGACGCAGGCGAATTGCAACGCGTACAAGCACTTGAACGCATTCACGACAGCACGCCTGATGCTCGTTGACATCCCCAAACCGATTCGCCCAGGGACACAAACCGCGTGACCAGTCACAGGCACGCGGTCCAAGCGGTAGAACAAGCAAGTCACCAGCCTTGCGCTGTTGGGTTTTTGTGGCCCGATCACTGGCTAATTTTGAATACCTCTTTCTATACTTAACCGCAGCGCGACAAATACGCCGATTAACAAAAATCGGTCGCGCGAAGAAAACCTATAATAAATCAACACCCTTTCAATATTCGTTCTCTCTCCCAGTCCATTGTCGACACCCTGGCCGACCGGTCAGGCCAACATCTTTGCGCAACAGCAATGAAATCTGGGTAGTGATCCCTCTAGCGGATTCGGTGAGCATCACGATCTTCAATCAGCGCACTTCCGCTGCCTTGATTCTTCCATGCGGTTTGTGCCGAGCATTATGTGGCTGAAACTTTTATCGATCCGTTTGTTTGGTGTGGATGGTGCAAGCTTATGAAACCCGATATAAAACTGCTTATTTTTGGCCTGATTTTTGACGCTTTTGACTTTCTGTACGATTATTAATTAATCGCAGAACTTTCAAATAGTTCCGCTTTTGATCATAACCGAGATGTTGTCAAACACTAACCGCGCCCTCTTATGAAAAGCAGACGCCCTTTAGATAAAGGTTCTCTACATTCGGTTATTGAGTCATTAGAGCCACGCCTGCTCTATTCCGCTACCATCGATGTCGTGTTGGTTGACGGTTCGCTGCACGATCAGGAGATGCTCGCCGCTGCAACGCAGGACGCAGAATTTTACTACGTTTACGACAGCTCAACGGATTCACTCTCGGATATCGTGGCGAAGGTCAGTCAATGGTCTCACGACAGCCAATCCCCCATCGATTCACTCAGCATTATTTCCCACGGCAGCACGGGCAGCTTTGAACTCGGCTCTGAAACCGTAACCACCGATAGCATTAGTGCGCAGAGCGGTATCTGGAAACAACTGGGTGATGCCCTGGCCACGGATGCGAATATTTATTTATTCGGTTGCGAGACCGGTGCTGATGGCGCCGGGCAAGCACTGCTGGATCAACTGGCCAGTGCGACGGATGCCGACGTGTTTGCATCGAATGATCTTACCGGTGCAGGAGGCGACTGGGAGCTGGAAGTCGCATCCCAGGGCGACGAACATGAATTGATGAACGGATTAATGATTCCGGTCAGCACACCACTTTTGAAAAATTTCAGCAGCACACTGACATCAACCGGCTGGCAAGATCCAAGCGCCGCAAGCGGAAACTGGAATGGCGAAATTCGTGATGGCTCTTTTGGTGGTCTCAACACTACCAATCCCGCACTTGCCTATACCAATGACAACAACCGGATTGCACCGGGCGATCAGAACACCGAACAATTCTATAACTATGGCCTGAATGTCACTGCGGGCGCCGCCATTAACGGCATTGAAATAGCAATTGATGCTTACAAGCCACACGATTGGCCCATCCTCGGTACTTATGATCCATCCGGCCTGGTCGTTTCCCTGTCGTGGGATGGCGGCACATCCTGGACAGCCACAAAAACGGTGACCTGGCAGCCCAATGCTTCCAACAATGGCGTGGATGTTCTCAATGTCTATGGGTCAACCAGTGACACCTGGGGCAGAACCTGGACAGCTGCCGAACTCAGCGACGCAAACTTCAGAGTTAAAGTTTTTCACAACGGCCAGACGGGATTAAATGCAGACGGCATAGAGGTGGACTGGATTGGCGCCCGGGTGGAGTACAACGAAAATCCCACCACATCCGGCCTTGCCGGTCAAAACCTGCAGGAAGATTTTTCCGACTACACAATCGATCTGAAAACCATATTTGCGGATCTGGAAACCACCGATGCCAATTTAATTTATGGCGTATCCGGAAATCCCAATATCGGCGTGAGTATCGATGGCAATGGCATTGCCACCATCAGCAGCGCCACGGCCAACTGGAACGGAACCGAAAATATTACGTTTACCGCCCAGGATGCCGGAGGACTGACGGTGAGCACAGCCGCGGCCTTCAACGTCGCGCCCGTCAATGACGCACCCGTGCTGACCGGCGACTTGACCGCCACCATGAACGAAGGCGCCACTTACACCCTGCAGCCCACCGATCTGGGTTTCACCGATGTTGATGACAGCAATGCCGGAGTCACCTTCTCCATCAGCAACGCCGTCAATGGCAAAATCCAGGTCAACGGCGTTGACGCCACCACCTTCACCGGTACCCAGCTTGCCGCCGGACAGGTGACTTTTATCCATGACAGCAGTGAAACCAGCACTGCCGCCTTTGATGTCAACGTTGACGATGGTAATGAAGACAGCAGTACGCCAGCCAACAGCACCTTCAACTTCACCGTTAATCCCGTTAATGATGCGCCGGTTGCTGATGCTGACGTTTTGCTCGATGGTTTGGAAGAAGCCACCAGCGCTGTGCTGAATGCCGGCATGCTGGCCGGCGACACCGATGCCGAAGGCAATACTCTCACCATCACCCACATTGACGGCACCTTGCTGACGGGCGGAGTACAAAGCATTGCCGTCACCAACGGCACGGTGAACATCGCCGCCAACAACGATATTACCTTTACCCCCGACACCAACTACGTTGGCGCTGTCAGCTTCAATTACACCATCAGTGACGGTAATGGCGGCACCTCCACTGCTGCGGTCAGCGGCACCATTACCAACGTCAACGATGCACCGGTATTAACCGGTGATTTAACCGCATCGATGAACGAAGGCGCTACTTACACCCTGCAACCTGCTGATCTGGGGTTCACCGATGTCGATGACGTCGCCGCCGGGGTGACGTTCACTGTCAGCAACGCCGTCAATGGCAAAATCCAGGTCAATGGCGTCGATGCCACCACCTTTACCGGCACCCAGCTTGCTGCCGGACAGGTAACCTTTATCCACGACAGCAGTGAAACCACTACCGCAGCATTTGATGTCAATGTTGACGACGGCAATGAAGACAGCAGCGCACCGGTAAACAGCACTTTCAATTTCACCATTAATGCCGTCAACGACGCACCGATGTTAACCGGCGACTTGACCG
>CAZBII010000017.1:0-44852 GCA_964491665.1 uncultured Moraxellaceae bacterium | reverse complement strand
ATCGTTGGATTTCGGCTCCACCGGGAACACGTCGATGGCGGCGCCCAGCAGGTGCTTGCGGCGCATGGCGTCGGCAAGGGCTTCGATGTCCACCACGGTGCCGCGCGAGGCGTTGATCAGGATCGACAGCGGCTTCATCTTATCCAGCTGGTCCTTGCCGAACATGTACTTGGTGGCCTGGGTTTCCGGCACGTGCAGTGACACGATGTCGGATTCCGCCAGCAGTTCGTCCAGCGTGTTCACCTGCGAGGCATTGCCCAGCGGCAGCTTGGTGACCACGTCATAGAAGCGCACTTTCATGCCCAGGCTCTCGGCCAGCACGCTGAGCTGGGAACCGATGTTGCCGTAGCCGATGATACCCAGGGTCTTGCCACGGATTTCGAAGCTGTTGCTGGCGTCCTTGCTCCAGCCGCCGCGATGGCAGTCGGCGTTTTTCTCTGGGATACGGCGCAGCAGCAGGATGGCTTCCGCCAGCACCAGTTCAGCCACCGAGCGGGTGTTGGAGAAAGGCGCGTTGAACACGGGAATGCCGCGTTCCAGTGCCGCGTTCAGGTTGACCTGGTTGGTGCCGATGCAGAAGCAGCCGATGGCCACCAGTTTCTGGCCGGCCGCGATGACCTCTTCGGTCAGCTGGGTGCGGGAGCGGATACCCACAAAATGGGCGTCGGCGATCTTGGCTTTCAGTTCATCCCCGGCCAGGGCGGTCTTGATGTACTCGATGTTGGTGTAGCCGGCCCGTTTGAAGTTGTCGACGGCGGACTGGTGTACGCCTTCCAGCAAAAGAATGCGGATCTTGCTTTTGTCGAGGGATGTCGCGGTCATGATGCTCTCTCTTAACGCCTGAAATGAACCGGGATGGGCAGGTCCGGGACCCGCCCTGAAAGGCGGCCTATGTTATCATAGCCCCCCCTGAATCGACCCCGGCGGCCGTGAAAATCTCGCAAGGCCGGGTGAATTTCCCTAATGGGAAAGGTGACCTGGAGGTCGGACGGGCCGCTTGGTGCCGCGGTGTTTTGGCGCTGGATGCCAATTTCTTGTTTTCATTGGGAAACCACATGACCGATACAGCTCAGATCATTGCAGGACTGATTCCACTGGTAGATGCAGGCCGGGTGCTGACGGATGCCGACAGCCTCAAGCACTATGGCTGCGACTGGACCAGGAAATTCGAACCGAAGCCGCTGGCGATCCTGCTGCCCAAGACGGTCGAGCAGGTACAGGCCATCGTGCGCTATGCCAATGAACACAAGCTGGGACTGGTGCCTTCCGGCGGCAGAACCGGCCTGTCCGCCGCCGCCGTGGCCGCCAATGGCGAAGTGGTGGTGGCCTTTGATCTGATGAACAGGGTGCTGGACTTCAACCCCACCGACCGCACCGTGCGCTGCCAGGCCGGTGTCGTTACCGCGCAGCTGCAGCAGTTCGCCGAGGAAAACGGGCTGTACTACCCGGTGGATTTCGCGTCGGCCGGTTCCAGCCAGCTGGGCGGCAACATTTCCACCAACGCCGGCGGCATCAAGGTGATCCGCTACGGCATGACCCGCGACTGGGTGGCGGGCCTGAAAGTGGTGACCGGCAAGGGCGACATCCTCGAGCTGAACGCCGATCTGGTCAAGAACGCCACCGGCTACGATTTCCGCCATCTGTTCATCGGTGCCGAGGGCACGCTGGGCTTTATCGTGGAAGCCACCATGAAGCTGGAGCGGGCGCCAAAAAATCTTACCGTGATGGTGCTGGGCGTGCCGGAATTCCGCGCCATCATGCAGGTGCTGAACGCGTTCCAGGGCAAGCTCGATCTCACCGCGTTTGAATTCTTTTCGGAAAAAGCCGTGCAGCTGGTGACGGCGCATCACGGCGTGCCGCGTCCGTTCGACACCGCCACGCCCTATTACGCGCTGCTGGAATTCGAGGCGGTGAGCGACAGCGTGATGGACGAGGCGATGGCGCTGTTCGAATCCTGCGTGGAAAACGGCTGGGCCAGTGACGGCGTGATCAGCCAGAGCGAAGCGCAGGCAGCAGCGCTGTGGCGTTTGCGCGAAGGTATCAGCGAAACCCTGGCGCCGTTCATTCCGTACAAGAATGACATTTCCGTGGTGGTGTCGAAGGTGCCGGATTTCCTGGAAGACATCGACGCCATTGTCGGCAATCAGTATCCCGATTTTGAAATCGTCTGGTTCGGTCACATCGGCGACGGCAACCTGCACCTGAATATCCTCAAGCCGCAGACTCTGGCGAAGGAGGAGTTCTTCAAGCGCTGCGAAGCCGTGAACACGCAGGTGTTCGAAACCGTGCAGAAGTACAACGGCAGCGTGTCCGCCGAGCACGGCGTGGGCCTCACCAAGAAACCCTATCTGCATTACACCCGCAGCGCCGCCGAAATCGGTTACATGAAGGCGGTGAAGCAGGTGTTCGATCCCAACAACGTGATGAATCCCGGCAAGGTATTTGACCTGTGAGCTACCAGCATATTCTGGATGGAATAAGCCTCGACCTGCCGGTGGGCAAGGTGGTGTGTGTCGGCCGCAATTACGCTGAGCACGCGAAGGAACTGAACAATCCGGTGCCGACGTCGCCGATCCTGTTCATGAAGCCGTCCACGGCGGTGGTGCCGCTCGAAGGCGGTTTTGCGATTCCGCACGGTCAGGGCGAGTGTCATCACGAACTGGAGATGGCGGTGCTGATCGGTCAGCCGCTGAAAAATGCGGATGAGGCTGCGGCGCAAAATGCGGTGCTGGGTTATGGCATTGGCCTGGATCTGACGCTGCGTGATCTGCAGAACCGGCTGAAGGAAAAATCCCATCCCTGGGAAATTGCCAAGGCGTTCGACGGCGCCAATCCGCTGAGTGCGTTTGTCGGCGTGAAAAGAATTGCCGATCCTGAACACACGGACATCGAGCTGAGCGTGAATGGCGCGGTGCGGCAGAGCGGCAACACGTCCGACATGATCACGCCGGTGTTCGCGCTGATTGCCTATATCAGCCGCCATTTCACCCTGCTGCCGGGCGATGTGATCATGACCGGCACGCCCGCCGGTGTGGCGGCGCTGCACGGCGGTGATGTGCTGGAACTGTCGCTGGGTTCGGTGCTGTCCGTCCATTCCAGCGTGCGTTGATTTTTTCAGTCACTTTTTGCGGGAAACCGTTTGATGTCTACATCCGGATTGCGTTGCCTGTTGCGTCCTGTGCTGCTGTTGCTCGCAGTGTGTCTGCTGTCGGCCTGTGTGAGTGCAACGCAGGTGATCCGCAATGAAAAGGCCAGCATCCAGCCCAAGGACTATTCGCGCTACAAGACGGTGTATTTCATCAAGCCGAAGAATGATCCGCGCAACGTGGCACCGAAGGTCATCAACCGCTTCAAGTGGATGAACTACGACGTGATCGTGACGGATCAGGAGCAGGCGATGACCGGTTCCCAGGGCACCGGTTTTGTGATCACGAAGCAGGGCCATCTGCTGACCTGCGCGCATGTGCTGGGCAAGCAGAAGGAAGCGACGATCACCATCAAGGGCAAGCGTTTCGTTGCCGATGTGCTGGCGTCGGATGAGAAGCTGGATGTGGCGCTGCTGCGCATGCGTGACGTCAAGGGCGATGAATTCCAGCCGGTGGCGTTCCGGCGCGCGGACCAGTACAGCATGGGCGAGGATGTGTTCACCATCGGTTATCCGATGAGTGCACTGCTGGGTGAAAGTGCGCGCATGAGCAAGGGTCTGCTGAGCGCCACCGCCGGCATCAAGGATGATCCGAACCAGGTGCAGATTTCCGCTGAAATCGCGCCCGGCAATAGCGGCGGTCCGGTGCTGGACAGGAATGGCCAGATTGTTGGAATCGTGCAGCAGACGCTGAATCCGTGGAAGGTGGCGCAGGAAACCGGCGGCGCGCTGCCGCAGAATATCAACTTCGCCACCAAGTCATCGAAGGTGCTGGAATTCATCAAGACCAGTGACAAGTCGGTTTACAGTCAGCTGGCGTTCGAGCGTGCCACGGCCTTCGACAAGGTGGAGCCGTCGGTGGTGAAAATCCGCTCCGGCATCATTACCGAAGAGTGGGAGAAAACGCCCAAGCTGGTGGTGCTGGTGGATTACATCAGCGTGTGGGACATGTGGTACCGCTTCCGCATGTTCGTGGTGCGCGTGTACGACTATGACAGTCACGAACCGCTGTTCGCTGCCGGGCAGGGGCGCGATACCTTTGTCAGCACCGAGGATCAGGTGATCGAGGATACGCTGGCGCAGGTGAAGGCGGCGCTGGGCAAGTGACGGCGCGGCCCGCCGTGCGCGTTTAACCCGCGCTGCATGGCGCTGGCGCGCCGGCGGTCAAGTAATTGCCGGCGGCTTGCGTATACTGGAGCGACGACAACCGTCCGCCGCGCGGGGAATCATGACCACATCCGGAATCACACCCGACCACATGCGCAAAGATCTGCCTCCCGCTGCCGCAGCGCTGGCGCAGGATGCCGCTGTGCTGGCGCTGGTGGAAGCCCTGTTTCCGGCCGGCCGCATCCTGCCGGGTCCGGATGCGCCGGCGCTGGCGGCGGAAGTGGCGCGTTACTGCAGCGCCATTCCCGGCATGGCTGTGGCAGTGCGATCGCTGCTGCTGTGGCTGGATGCGCGGTTTTTTCTGTCCCATGGCGTGACCTTTCGTGCTGCGTCGCTGGCCCGGCGGCGTGCCTTTCTGCAGCAACATGCCGGCAGTGCATTAACGCCGAATTCGATGCCGGACCTGACCGGCAAAGCACTGCGTCTGCTCAGCCTGCCTTTTCGCGCCGCCTATCTGCTGAATGAAGAAAACCTGCGCCGTGTGGGTTCCCATAATGGTATTCGTGTTCCCGCGCAGATCGAACGGCAACGCTGGCAGCAGCAGATCACCGCAGTGGAGGATCTGCCCGGCCACAGCGAATTTGACGCGGACGTGGTGGTGATCGGTACCGGCGCTGGCGGCGCGGCGGCGGCTTACACGCTGGCAAGTCAGGGCCTGGCAGTGCTGATCATCGAGGAAGGCCGCTATTTCGATCGCCGCGATTTCAACGGCCGCATTACCGACATCATTCCGAAACTGTATCGCGCCGCCGGTGCGACGGTCGCGCTGGGCAACGCCGTGATTCCCGTGCCGGTGGGAAAAAATGTCGGCGGCACCACCACGATCAATTCCGGTACCTGTCTGCGGACGCCGGACGCCGTGTTGCAGGAATGGATGGCGGAAGGTCTCACCGATTTGTCGCCGCAGAATATGCAGCGTTACTTCGAGCAGGTGGAGGAAATCCTGCAGGTGCAGCGCGCCGATCCGCGTTACGTGGGTGAAATCGGCAGGCGCATTGCGGATGGTGCCGCCGCGCTGGGCATGACGCAGGCGCATCCGCTCACCCGCAATGCGGTGGGTTGTGACGGACAGGGCCTGTGCCAGTTCGGCTGTCCCACCGATGCCAAACAGTCCACCAACGTCAGTTATATTCCACGTGCGCTGGATGCCGGTGCGTTTCTGCTGACCGGACTGAAGGCGCGTCGCATTCTGTGGGATAACCGTCAGGTGACCGGGCTGGAAGCAGACGGCGTGGATGACAACGGCTTGCGCAAACAGGTGCGGATACGCGCGCGGCATTTGGCAGTGGCGATGGGCACTTTTTTCACGCCGCTTTTTTTGCAGCAGAACGGTGTGCGCAATCGCTGGCTGGGAAAAAATCTGTCGCTGCATCCGGCTGGCGCAGTGACCGGGCACTATCCGCAGCACCGCTTCGATCACGCGCAGCGCATTCCGCAGGGCTTTGGCGTGGCGGATCTGGCGGAGGAGGGCATCCTGTTTGAAGGCGGCACGCCGCCGTTCGTCGCGCACGGTTTGCTGAATCCGCTGCTGGGTGCGGAGTTTGTCGATTTCACCGAGCAATGGCAGCACACCGGCTATTTCGGTTTCATGATCCGCGACAGCAGTCGTGGCAGCGTGCGTGCCGGTGTGCATCCGGATGTGCCGCTGATCCGCTACCATCTCAACGATACCGATTTCGCCCGCTTCAGACGCGGTCTGGAAACACTGGCGCGGATGCATCTGCGAGCCGGCGCCGATTACGTGCATCTGGCGGGTTATGCGGCAACTCCGAAGATTTGCAATGAGAAACAGTTGGCCGAGGTCATGGCGCGCAAGCTGAAACCCTGGCAGTTTGCCATCACGGCCTATCATCCGCTGGGCACGGCGCGCATTGCCGTCACGCCGGAGCAGGGTGTCTGCGACAGCCAGCATCGCGTGTTCGGCACTACCGGGCTCTACGTGATGGATGGCAGCAGCGTGCCGGGTTCGCTCGGCGCCAATCCGCAGGTCACCATCATGGCCATGGCCACGCGCGCGGCGGAAAAACTGGCGGAAGCCATTCACACAGAATCGACACTGACAGAACAGGAAGCGGCCACATGCTGACACTGAAATTGCACGAAACCATGAGCGGCTGGATGGAACTGAATGCCGGGCGCAAGCAGGAATCGCTGGAGTTTTCCATCGACGTGATTTTTGTCAATCGCAGCGCACCCTGGGAGGCGCAACCGTTCAGCGGTGTGCTGCGGCTGCGCGATCGCGGTTACGAAACCTCCGTGCAGGGACTGCTGACATTGAAGCTGTCCGGCCCGCGCTATGAACTGATGTTCGATCATCCTGATCTGGGCGCCATTCAGCTCAGCGGCGAAAAAAGTTATGCCCTGTCCAATCTGCGCCGCTCCCTCACCACCTGTCCCATGACGGTGTACCAGGACGGCAAGGCCATCGGTTATGCCGAGGTCGCCTACCGCGATTCCATGCTGGCGTTTCCGTTCCAGTCGCTGCGTCTGGCGCGGACATGAAAATTGCACTGCACTGAGCCTGTCACGGGAGAAGCCGCCACATGACCCTGTCCGCCGATCCGTTTGCCGAACGTCGTCGCCAACTTAACCGCTGCCGTTTCAGCGGTGATGCCAACGGTCACTACGAAAGTTATTTTCTGCGTGCCAATCATCCCGACCGGCCGCTGGCGTTCTGGATTCGCTACACGATCTTTGCGCCGCAAAACAATGCGGCCGGCAATCTGGGCGAGCTGTGGGTGATGGTGTTCGATGGCGAACGCCGGCAGGTGCGTGCAGCCAAGGCAGAATATCCGCTGAAGCAGTGTCATTTCGACGCGCAGCGGTTGAATGTGCAGATCGGCAATGCGATGTTGCAGCCCGGCGAGCTGGCGGGTGACGTGCGGCAGGGCGACACGCAGATCGGCTGGCATCTTGCGTATCAGCCGGGTACGGAACCGCTGCTCCTGTTGCCGGAAAAACTCTATGCCACCGCCTTGCCGAAAGCGAAAGCACTGGTGGCGAATCCACTGGCCCGCTTCAGTGGCGAGATCCGGGTGAACGGGGAAACGCTGCAGGTGGATAACTGGGTGGGCAGTGAAAATCACAACTGGGGTTCGAAGCACACGGACGAATATGCCTGGGGACAGGTCGCCGGTTTCGATAACGCGCCGGATGCCTTTCTGGAAGTCGCCACTGCCCGTATCAAACTCGGTCCGATTTGGACACCCAGGATGACCACGCTGGTGTTGCGGCTGGAAGATCGCACTTACGCACTGAACAACCTGCTGCGCGCTGCCCGTGCCAACGCCCATTACGGTTATTTCCACTGGCATTTCGACACACGGCAGGATGGCGTGCGAATTGTTGGCGACATCCAGGCGCCGCGCGATTTTTTTGTCGGCCTGAATTACTACAATCCGCCCGGCGGCTCCCACACCTGTCTGAACTGCAAGATTGCCAGTTGCCGTCTGCGGGTGCAGGAAAATGGCAGACCGGAGCGGGAACTGTTCACGCAGCATCGCGCCGCGTTTGAAATTCTCACTGATGATCCGCGCCATGGCGTCAGCATCGTGGCCTGATCCGGCGTCGCTGCATTACAGATACCGGTTTACCGCTTCTCCGGCAGCCTGATCGGATTCCCGCAGCTGCAGCAGGCTGCCCGCCAGCCAGCGGTCGGCGCTGACCGGTCCAAGTACCTCGCAGGCGGCGACATAAATCAGGCTGAGAAACTGGCGCAGCGTGCGATCGTCGAGCGGCGCCAGATGATGTGGGCTGTCCGACAGCAGATACTGCGCCAGCGCATCGTAACTGCCATTGACGAAATGCTGTTTCAGTTGCGCGGCAATGGCGGCGTGCATCTGCTTGCGCTGCGGCAGCGGCAGCTTTTTCAGCAGTGTGGACACCAGTTCGTGCAACGCCTGCTGTTCGGGCGAAACGCGGCGCTGCAGCACGGGCTGTTCCTGTCGCGCCTGCCATTGCTGCAGCAGCGGCAGCGGGTCCGGTGCCAGATCCGACGAGCGGCGCACCAGTACAGTCATCAGCTGGCGACGCAGCGTTTTGGCATCCACCTTGTCGCGATACAGAGGCGCAATCTGCGTCAGATAATCATGCACGGCGATGCTGGGTTGCTGCGGACACTGTTCCTCGAACACCTGCAGCGCCTGCAGCAGATTGTGCTCATCCAGCCACTCCCGCAGAACGGTGTACAGCGCGCGGCGCTGGCGAATGCGTTCTTCCATAACAGTACCTGCCAGACAATTCGTTGAAGGGACAGATCAGCGGGAAAGCGGCTTGTGCAGCTGCAGCTGATCGAATTCCGGATAGCCGGTTTCGTGATGTTCGGCGTAATCCAGACCACGCTGCTGCTGCAGGTTCGAGGCACGCAGGCCGATGGTTTTTTCCAGCAGCCAGTACATCGCAAACGCCAGCGGAAATGCCCACAGAAATGCCGCCGCGACGCCCACGGCCTGCACCCACACGCGCTGCAGGCTGAATGGATCGTCGACAAAGAAAAGGCCGGCCGCCAGCGTGCCCCAGACACCGGCAAAGCCGTGCACGGGAATTGCGCCGACTGCATCATCGAGCTGCAGCTGCTCCAGCATCCACATGCCGATTACCACCAGCGCGCCGGCCACCGCGCCGGTCAGGATGGCATGCGCCGGCGACATCGTGGCGCAGCCGGCGGTGATGGCAACGAGTCCGCCGATACTGCCGTTCACGGTCAGCGTCAACAGCACCGGTTTGCCGGTCAGCACGCGACACAGCAGCGTGCCCACAGCACCGGCGCAGGCGGCCAGATGCGTATTCAGCGCAATTTTTCCCAGGCTCGCATTCGCTTGCAGTGTGCTGCCCGCGTTGAAGCCGAACCAGCCCAGCCACAGGATGAAGCCACCCAGCGCCACCATTCCCAGATTGTGGCCGGGAATCGTGCGCGCCTGACCGGTGGCCGGATCGAAACGTCCCAGTCGTGGCCCCACCACCATGATGCCCGCCAACGCACACCAGGCGCCCACCGAATGCACCACGGTCGAACCGGCAAAATCAATGAAGCCCTGTTCCGCCAGCCAGCCCTTGCCGCCAAAAAATCCGCCCCAGGCCCAGCTGCCGAACACCGGATAGATCACAGCGGTTATCAGCATCGCGCCCACCAGATACCCCATGTAGCGCGTGCGCTCGGCCATGGCGCCGCTGGCAATGGTAGTGGCGGTGGCAGCGAACATGGTCTGGAACAGCAGGAACGTCAGCTGCCATGGATCTTCCAGTGACGGAAACAGGTGGCTCGCGCCGAAAAATCCGCTTTCATTCACGCCGAACATCAAGCCGAAACCGATCGCCCAGAACACCAGACTGCCCACGCACACATCCATGTAGTTTTTCATCACTACATTGACGGCGTTCTTGCTGCGCGCCATGCCGCTTTCCAGCAGCGCAAAGCCGGCCTGCATGAAAAACACCAGCGCGCCGGCGATGACCACCCACAGGGTGTTCACGGCCATGGCAGCATCATCGGCCAGCGCATTGGCCGGCACCAGACAACACAAAACAAAGGCGAGCTTTTTCATACAGGCAATCCCACAGCAGTCCTGCAAGCGAATAGGGCGAAACGGAAAAGTCGGTGCTGAATGCGAGCGCATTCAGTTGAGCAATTAATATGCCAGTGACTGGAAGTCAGGTGTTGGCGGACTGGAGAGGGGGCGGAGCGGAAAAATCAGGACAGACTGGTGCAACGGAAAATGCCGCTGCACCAATGCAGAACGCAATCAGCGCGTGATCGTCTCCACGCCCTTGTCGGTGCCCAGCAGCAGCACGTCGGCGCTGCGCATCGCAAACAGGCCGTTCGTCACCACGCCGACGATATTGTTCAGCTGCGCTTCCAATTTCACCGGCTCGCTGATTTCCATGTTGTGAATGTCGAGAATGATGTTGCCGTTGTCAGTGACAAAGCCGTCGCGGTACACCGGATCGCCGCCCAGCTTCACGATCTGGCGCGCCACATGACTGCGCGCCATCGGAATCACTTCCACCGGCAGCGGGAACCTGCCCAGCACGGGCACCTTCTTGGAGCCGTCAGCGATGCAGACGAACTTTGTCGCCACCGCCGCGATGATTTTCTCGCGGGTCAGCGCGCCACCGCCGCCCTTGATCAGGCACAGGTTGGGATCGGCTTCGTCGGCGCCATCCACATAGACCGGGATCTCGTCCACGGCATTCAGGTCGAACACCGGAATGCCATGCTGCTGCAGCCGCTTGCGGGTGGCTTCCGAGCTGGCCACGGTGCCTTCGATCAGGTGCTTCATCTCCGCCAGGTAGTCGATGAAGAAGTTGGCGGTGGACCCGGTGCCCACCCCTACGATCGTCCCTTCTTCCACATAGGCAATGGCGGCTTTCGCGACAGCCTGCTTGAGTTCGTCTTGGGTCATGGGGTGTTCCTCGGCCGGGGATGGGAGAGCGCGGATTATAAACGGAGAATATGGTGTATTCTATGAGCGCAGTTTGCCGCCCAGGACCCCACATTCCATGCCAGCCCGCACTATAAAAAAAATCCTCCAGGCCCGGGTTTACGACGTCGCCACCCAGACCCCCATTGATCACGCCCGCTCCCTGTCGCGCCGTCTGGACAATGCCGTCTGGCTCAAGCGCGAAGACCTGCAGCCGGTGTTTTCCTTCAAGATCCGCGGTGCCTACAACAAGATTGTCAGCCTGACCGATGAGGAGAAGGCGCGCGGCGTGATCTGCGCGTCGGCGGGCAACCATGCCCAGGGCGTGGCGCTGGCGGCCAACCGGCTGGGCATCAAATCCGTCATCGTGATGCCGCAGACTACCCCGGAAATCAAGGTGTCGGCGGTGCGCGCGCTGGGCGGCAAGGTAGTGCTGCATGGCGATGCCTTCGACGAGGCGGCGGTGCATGCCCGTGAACTGATGGAAAAGCACGGCTACTGTTTCGTCCACCCCTACGACGACCTGGACGTGATTGCCGGCCAGGGCACCATCGGCATGGAAATCCTGCGCCAGCACACCGGCCCCCTGCATGCGGTGTTCGTGCCGGTGGGCGGCGGGGGCCTCATCGCCGGCGTGGCCACCTATCTGAAATACCTGCGCCCCGAGATCAAAATCATCGGTGTTGAGCCGGAAGACTCCAACTGCCTGCAGGCCGCCATGCAGGCGGGCCGCCGGGTGATCCTGCCGCAGGTGGGCCTTTTCGCCGACGGTGTCGCGGTGGCCCAGATCGGCAAGGAAACCTTCCGTCTGGCGCGCAAGTTCGTTGACGACGTCATCACCGTTTCAACCGATGAAATCTGCGCCGCCATCAAGGACCTGTTCGACGACACCCGCTCCATCAACGAGCCGGCCGGCGCCCTGGCCACCGCCGGGCTGAAAAAATACGTGGCCCAGTCCGGCGTGAAAAATGAAAACCTGATGGCTATCTGCAGCGGTGCCAACGTCAACTTCGACCGCCTGCGCCACATCGCCGAGCGCGCCGAGATCGGTGAAAACCGCGAGGCCGTGTTCGCCGTCACCATTCCCGAGCAGCCGGGCAGCTTCCGCAAGTTCTGCCAGGCCCTGGGCAAGCGCTCGATCACCGAGTTCAACTACCGTTACGCCAGCGCCACCCGCGCCCATGTCTATGTCGGCGTGCAGACCGGCGGCATCCAGCAGCGCAGGGACATCGCCGCCATGCTGGTTGACCGCGGCTACCAGGTGGAAGACCTGTCCACCAACGAGATGGCCAAGCTGCACATCCGTCATCTGGTGGGCGGACACGGACCCTCCAACGGTAACGGCCAGGGGATTCCGGACGAGGTGCTGTACCGCTTTGAATTCCCCGAGCGCCCCGGTGCCCTGATGGAATTCCTGCTGAAACTGGGGGAGCGCTGGAACATCAGCCTGTTTCATTACCGCAATCATGGTGCTGCGTTCGGCCGTATCCTGGTGGGACTGCAGGTGCCGCCGAAGGACCGTCCCACCCTCAAGCGCTATTTCCGCGAACTCGGCTACTGGCACGTGGACGAGAGCGACAACCCGGCCTACCACCTGTTCCTTAAATAGCCAGCAGCTGACTGATGAACCACTTATTCCGGTAAACGGGAAGTGAATCATTGTTTTTTCTTCTGGTACTTTTCAACGCTTTTGCTGCGTGGTAGTTTTTGCGCGTCTGAACCGGTTCGCGTTCGGAATCTTGCCTGATCCAATTCCCCCTTTGCTTGTTTTGTGAGCTATCACTCACATTGCCACTGGCGTGCTGTCTGGGGTGGTCTATATTTAACTCAGGTAATTCCGTATAGAAACTTGATTAGGTAAAAGACAGGCTCCCGTTCCCTGGCACCGCTGCTACTCCGGTAGACAGCATCCAACAACAAAAACGCTATGGAACCCGGCCGTCCGGACCGCCAGGAAGGTGGACCCGTTTGAAACAGGGAGGATGGCGAGGTTTGACGAGGCAACGAGATGAGAAAAAAACCTGATTTGCTGCTGGTGCTGATGCTGGTGCTGGGACTGGGTGTGCTGGCAAGCAGCTATACCCAGGGAGAACCCGACCCGGAAATGGTGGCCAGCCAGTTTTCGATTCGCTGATCACCAGGCAATTGAAGCGCTGAGATGCCGGCTTGAGCTGTGCCGGTATCAGTTGCTGGTGCCGTAGATCTGCTGTTCCGTCACAATAAAATCCATTCCGATATCCCACCGTTCACACGGTAACTCCCTCACTTTTTGACATTCGTGGGCCACTCCCACCATGCGTGGGCGACGCGGTGCGTGGCCGGTCTGCATGAAAGCGAACGTGCGGTCGTAAAAGCCGCCGCCCATTCCCATCCGGTTGCCCTGTTCATCAAAACCCACCAGCGGTGTCAGCACCAGATCCAGCGTCCAGGCCGGGCAGCGGCTGTCATGGTCGCAGAGGGGCTCGGGAATGCCGAAGCGGTTCAGTGCCAGGGCCTGATGCGGCTGGTATTCCATAAACAGCAGATGCCCTTTTTTGAACGGATGCAATACCGGCAGATAGACCTGCTTGCGTAGCCGCCAGGCCAGCTCCAGCAGGGGTTGCGGACTGACTTCGCCGTCATTGGGAATGTAGGCCGCGATGCGCTGGCTGTTCATGAACACCGGCAGCTGGGCCAGTTGCCGACACACTCCCATGGATGCCACTTGCTGTTGTTGCCGGGAAAGGGCGCGGCGCTGCTGGCGCAGGCTCTTGCGCAAGCTGTTCTTGCTGCTGGGGCCGGCTGACGGCGTCAGATCCTGGGCGATAGCTGCCGGCAGGTGGGGAGTGGAATCATGTGCATGGGAAAGGTCGGTCACGCAGGGCCTCGGACGGATCAATCAGGCATGACAGGCGTGCGGGAAAAATTAAGCGTCCCCCGATCTGCCGTTACTGACGTCTGCCCTTGAACCCAAGGTTCAAGGTGGTGGTCTCTGTGATGTTTCGGGCTTTCCGTCAGGCGGACATGCACTCCCACACCAGCCGAGACCCCCGTTTTATTCAAAAAGCATCGGCTCAGGGACGTAAGTCAGATCGCGAGCAGCTCAGGGGACTGAGTTTTCAGTATAACGGATTTGGCGGCGCGGACAGCGGGGCCGGGGAAAATTGATTGGTTGAATTTCAGCGGAAATGGGAGTAGCCGCGCGGCCGTTACAGGTCCAGCTGCCGCGCAGATGCCAGTGCCCGTTCGATCTTGTCGTTGAGGCGGGACAGGTGCTTTTCGGTGATCTTGTCGTAGCTGTTCAGTTCGGCGCGCGCCTTGATCAGCTCGTGGGCGATGTTCAGTGCCGCCATCACGGCAATGCGCTCGATGCCGACAATCTTGCCGCTCTTGCGGATGTCACGCATGCGCTCGTCCAGCAGCTTGGCCGAGGTTTTCAGGTCGTCCACTTCCTCGGCGGGGCAGCTGACGCCGTAATCGCGGTCGAGAATGGTAACGTGCAGTGTTTCCAGGGGGGTGCTCATGAATCCTGCTCCAGAGCCTTCAATCGTGAAATCATGGATTCGACCTTGGTCCGCGCCATATCGTTCTTCTTCATCAGATTGGCCCGTTCCTCGGTCAGTTGGACTTCCCTTGTCTTCAGGAATTTGTTGTGACGCTTGTATTCGTCACACAGATCGATGAACTCGTCAACGCGGTGTTCCAGATTCTTGAAAAGCTGCTCAATCTTGTTCATGGGGGTCGGGTTTCCGCGCCGGACCGGGTCCGGCATTCTTGTTATTTTACACGAAAGGATGTGACGTTCTCTATCGAAAGCATAGCCCTATTCCCGCCTTTGCAGCCAGTCCCTGCGTGTTACAATGGCCGGTCCGTTACAAACCGAAGGTACCCTGGCCGTGCAACCGGAAGACATTCTCGACTACTACGAACTGGAGGCGGAACTGGGTAAGATCCAGGCGCTGACCAGCCCCTCGGAGGCCCACGGCATCCTGTGTGGCCAGCTCAGCGGGGGAATGAAGGCGGACGGTCTGGCCTGGCTGAAGCTTTATTTGCCCAATCTGGGGGTGAAGCGCGAGCCCTGGGAGGATTCCCGCGAATGGTTCTTCCAGCTACGCAACTTCACCCTGGAAGAACTCACGGATGACCAGTTCAATTTCATGCCCCTGCTGCCCGACGATGAAGATCCCCTGCAACAGCGGTTGACCTCCCTGGCGGAATGGTGCTCCGGCTTTCTGGCTGGTTTTGGCAGCACCGGCGAGCGCAAGAAAGAGGATTTCAGCGAGGATTGCCTGATGGCGCTGCGGGACCTGCAGCAGATCAGTCAGGTGGACACGGATGTGGAAGAAGAGGAAATGGGGGAGAGCGCCTTCTATGAAGTGCTGGAGTATGTCCGCATGGCGGCGCTGATGCTGTTCACCGAATTCGCCCTGGACCGTGACCGCATGATTCCGCCGTCCACTACACTGCATTGAGTGTGTCCCTGTCATCCCGCAAGGTGTCTGTGAATGTCTACGAAAATCAGCCGCAAAGAATTTGCCGAGCGCCGTCGTGAACTGATGGCGCTGATGGAACCGAACAGCATCGCCATCGTCCCCGCCGCACCCGCCCGCACCCGCAGCCGTGATACTGAATACCCCTACCGCCAGGACAGCGACTTTTACTACCTGTCCGGTTTTGGCGAGCCTGAAGCAGTGCTGGTGCTGGTGCCCGGCCGCGCGCACGGCGAGTACGTGCTGTTCTGCCGCGAGCGCGATCGCGCCATGGAAATCTGGAACGGTTTTCGCGCCGGCCCGGAAGGTGCGGTGAAGGATTTCGGCGCCGACGATGCATTTCCGATTGGCGATCTGGATGAAATCCTGCCGGGCCTGATCGAGGGCCGCGAGCGGGTGTATTACCTGATGGGGCGTGATCCGGAATTTGATCGCCAGGTCATGGATTGGGTGAACACGATCCGCGCCAAGGTGCGCAGTGGCGCGCATCCGCCGGGTGAATTTATTGCGCTGGACCATTTGCTGCACGACATGCGCCTGTTCAAGAGTCCGGCGGAAATCCGCATCATGCAGGAAGCGGCAGATATGACCGCCAGCGCCCATCTGCGTGCTATGGAAAAATGTCATCCGGGCATGATGGAGTTTCAGCTGGAAGCGGAATTCCTGCATGAATTTTCCCGTAACGGCAGCCGCTTTCCTGCCTATTCCAGTATTGTCGGCGGCGGTGCCAATGCCTGCGTGCTGCATTACATCGACAACAATTGCGAACTGAAAGACGGCGATCTGGTGCTGATCGATGCCGGCGCCGAGTACCAGCATTATGCGTCCGACATCACGCGCACGTTTCCAGTGGGTGGCAAGTTCAGCCGCGAGCAGCGCGCGTTGTATGACGTGGTGCTGAAGGCGCAGCTGGCGGCGATCAAGCAGGTGAAGCCGGGCAATCACTGGAACCAGCCGCACGAGGCGGCGCTGAAGGAGCTGGTGAAAGGTCTGGTGCAGCTGGGTCTGCTGCAGGGCAAGGTGGACGAGCTGATTGCCAGTGAAGGTTACCGCCGTTTCTACATGCATCGCACCGGTCACTGGCTGGGCATGGATGTGCACGACGTGGGTGATTACAAGGTGGGTAACGAGTGGCGCGTGTTTGAGCAGGGCATGGTGCTGACGGTGGAACCGGGTCTGTATGTTGCCGCTGATGACGACACGGTGGAAGCACGCTGGCGTGGCATTGGCATCCGCATCGAGGATGATGTGCTGGTGACGGAAAAAGGCCGCAGGATTCTCACTGCCGCTGCGCCGAAAGATCCCGATGAGATTGAAGCGTTGATGGCGAAAGCCAGAGCACGACGCAAAAGCGGCAAGAGCAGTCATGGCAGGAAGAAGGTCGCGTGAGCGCGCTGCTGCACTATGACATTTTGATCATCGGCGGCGGTCTGGTTGGGGCTTCGCTGGCGGCTTGTCTCGCCCGCGATCCTTCCCTGCGCATCGGCGTGGTGGAAAAATTTCCGCCGCCGCAGGACAGCGGCGATTTTCATCCCAGTTACGATGCGCGCAATACCGCGCTGGCCAATGGCACCTGTCATATTTTCGAGCAGCTGGGCGTGTGGCGTGAGATGCGCGAGCATGCTGTGCCGATCGAGACCATCGACATTACCAATCAGGGCCGTTTTGGCCGCGCCGTGATTCGTGCGGCGGAAGAGCGCGTGCGGGCGCTGGGTTATGTGATCGAGAACCGCTGGATTGGCAAGGTGCTGTACCGGCATCTGCAACAGTGTGCGAATGTGGATTTTCGTGCGCCGGCGGAAGTGGCGGCGCTGCGGTATCAGGAAGGCGATGTGCTGGCGACGCTTGCCGACGGACAGGTGGTGCGCACGCCGCTGGTGATCATCGCCGATGGCGCGCAGTCGCACACGCGACAGCTGCTGGGCATCGGTGCCACCGTTACCGATTATGAACAGGTGGCCATTGTCACGGCCGTGACGCCCGACAAGCCGCACAACAATCTTGCACTGGAGCGTTTCACCGATACCGGGCCGCTCGCCATTCTGCCGCAGACCGATAACCGTCTCGGTCTGACCTGGTGCGTGGACAAAACCACTGCAGACGAATTGATGGCGGCCGACGACGTAACCTTTCTGCGCGCACTGGAACAGGCGGCTGGCGAAGGCATTGGCCGTCTGCAGAAAGTTGGCAAGCGTTTTTCCTACCCACTCAGCCTGACGCTGGCGGAAGAACAGATTCGCCCCAATGTGGTGGTGCTGGGCAATGCAGCGCACGGACTGCATCCGGTGGCGGGGCAGGGTTTCAACATGGCGATGCGCGATGTGGCGGTACTGGTACAGGTGTTGTGTGCAGCGCGGGAAAAACAGCAGCACTGGGGCGATTTCCGCTTGCTGCAACACTACCTGCAGCAGCGCGGGCATGACCAGTTCAACACCATCCAGTTTTCCGACAAGCTCACGCATCTGTTTAGCAATCGCAATCCGCTGCTTAGCGTGCTGCGCAATAGCGGGCTGGTGCTGTTCGACACGCTGCAGGGCACCAAGCGGATGGTGGCGCGTTACGCGATGGGGCGCGCGGTGTCGACACGTCTGCCGGACATCGCCAACGCCGCTGGCATCACACACAACACCGGCGCGGAATTGAAAAGGGTGACGCCATGAGCGGTGCAGTAAACACAGCGGATGTGCTGATTGTCGGGGCCGGTATGGCAGGGTTGACGCTGGCGTGCGCGCTGGTGCAATCCGGCGAGACTGTTGCGGATCTGCACGAGGCCGGCCTGACAGCGACGGACACGCAGACCCCGCCGCTGAAAATTGTCGTGATTGATCCGCAGGTGCCCGCGCCGTCCTCCCAGTGGCCTGTCACATTCGATCCCCGCGTCAGTGCACTCACCCATGCGTCGGAAAACATCCTGCGCAGGCTGGGCGTGTGGGAGGCGATGGCGCAGCACCGTGTTGCGGCGTTCACCCATATGGATGTGTGGGATGGCGATGGCACTGGCAATATCCAGTTCCACGCGGATCAGGCTGGCGTTGAACAGCTGGGCCATCTGGTGGAAAACCGCGTCACGACATTCTGTCTGTTTGAAAAAATGCGCAGCCTGCCGAATGTGGAATTCATCCAGGCGGGGCTGGCGCGGATTGTGGAGGCCGAGCCTGCGCTGGAAGAAATGGCGCGGCGTGAATGCGGACGGCAGGACAGCTACAGTGGCTGGCGCGTTACTCTCACCGATGGCACGCAGCTGCAGCCACGTCTGCTGATCGGGGCCGATGGCGCCAATTCCCGCGTGCGCGACCAGCTGGGTTTTCGTTGCCGCACCTGGGCTTACGGGCAGAGCGCGATTGTTACTACCGTGACGCACGAAAAGCCGCACGGCGACACCGCGCGGCAGGTATTTCTGGAATCCGGTCCGCTGGCGTTTCTGCCGCTGCGGCAGACCACGCACACGAAAAATTCCAATATCAGTTCCATCGTCTGGTCGCTGGAAAATGAGCAGGCCAAGACAATCATGGCGCTGGATGATGCCACCTTCCTGCAGCAACTGACGCGTGCATTTGAAGGCCGCCTTGGCAAGGTCATCGCCACCGACAAGCGTTTCTGTTTTCCGCTGACGCAGAATCACGCGGTGGATTATGTGCTGCCCGGTGTGGCACTGATCGGCGATGCGGCCCACACCATTCATCCGCTGGCGGGTCAGGGCATCAATCTCGGTTTTCTGGATGCGGCGGTGCTGGCGGAGGAAATCCTGCGCGCGCATGCATCCGGATTACCCATCGATGATTTCAGTGTGCTGCGCAAATTCCAGCGCCGGCGCAAGCCGCACAATCTGCTGATGATGTCGGCGATGGAAGGCTTCAAGCGGCTGTTCGGCATCGATGTGCCGCCGCTGCGGGTGGCGCGCAATCTGGGCATGGCCTTTTTCAACCGTCACACCCTGATCAAGAATGAAATCATGCAGCGGGCGATGGGGCTGGACGGCGATCTGCCGGCGCTGGCGCAACCTGGTCTGATCGCGGATTTCTGATACCATTTTCTGCACGGCAACCTGCAAAAAGAGGCGCTACCCATGTCATCAGCCTATGTGATCCGCAACCAGCTGGGCCAGTATCTGACCCGCAAGGGCGAATGGATTTCCGGCAAGGATTCCGCCGCGCTGTTTCACCAGCCCTGGTATGACCAGGCCCTGAACCACCTGATCGAAATCAACAGCAAGGACATCGGGCTGCGCGGCAAGGTGGTGGAGCTGGAGCTCGATGAGAAGGGGCGCCCGGTGGTGCTGGAGCTGGGTCCGGATGCGCAGCAGGGAGAGTTGCTGGCAGGCACCGGGGAGCCCGCAGAGTCGGCGGTGGCCAGTTCCGTTGAGGAAGCGCCGGCTGTCGTCGGGTCTGGTGCGGTCGACGCGGCTGAATACGCCGCCTGACGCCCGCGGCGGCTTCGATCATCAATCATTCCCGCAAAAATGCCCGCCAAAAAAAGAGCCCCGCGCGAGCGGGGCACAAGGTCGAGGTAAAACGGGTCGAGGCCAAACTGGATTGGCCCCGGATGCCGCCACAGAAGGCCGGCGGCACCGCAAACTTCCCACCTGACAAGGCAATTCCAGGGCCACTCCTGGAAATTTCTGCTCTATCAATCCCTTGCATGCGCGGCCTGACGCGCCAGTCAGCAATTTTGTAAATCTCCCCGACATTCCGGCTCCGCCCGGGCACTCTCCTTTTAGCGCGTCAAATCGAAAAAAGATTGATCTGCAAGTGAAACAAATTATCATCTGTAAAATTTTCCCGTTTCTGTGAAGCAAGAGGTGTGGCATGGATTTCAGGCAGTACAGCCGGAAGGTCGCGGGTTGGATGGGCGTGCTGGCGACGCTGGCGCTGGGCAACGTGGCGCTGGCGGCCGATGAACTGGTGGTGTATTCCGCCCGTGCCGAGCAGCTGATCAAGCCGCTGTTCGACCAGTACACCAAGGAAACCGGTACCAAAATCTCGTTCATTACCGATGCCGAAGGCCCGCTGATTGCGCGGCTGGAAGCGGAAGGCGAGCGCACCCCGGCCGACATGATGATCACCGTCGATGCCGGCAACCTGTGGATCGCCGCCGAGAAGGGTCTGTTCCGGCCAATTCAGTCCGACGTGCTGGAAGACGCCGTTCCCGCCAAATACCAGGATTCGCAGAACCGCTGGTTTGGTCTGTCGCTGCGGGCGCGCACCATTGTCTATTCCACCGAGCGGGTGAAGCCGTCCGAGCTGTCGACCTATGAAGATCTGGCGGACAAGAAGTGGGAAGGCCGCCTGTGTCTGCGCACGTCGAAGAAGGTGTACAACCAGTCGCTGGTGGCGACCCTGATCGAGCGGCACGGCGAAGCGAAAACCGAGCAGATCGTGAAAGGCTGGGTCGATAATCTGGCCACGGACGTGTTCGCCAACGATACCGCGCTGATTGAGGCGATTGCCGCCGGCCAGTGCGATGTGGGCATCGTCAACACCTACTATTTCGGCCGTCTGCAGCATGAGAAGGGCAATCTGCCTGCCAAACTGTTCTGGCCCAACCAGGACACCACCGGCGTGCATGTGAATGTGTCCGGCGCGGGCGTGACCAAATACGCCAAGCATCCCGAGGCAGCGCAGAAACTGCTGGAGTGGCTGGCGAAGGGTCAGGCCCAGCGCATTTTCGCCGCCCTCAACATGGAATATCCGGTGAACGATAACACCAAGTGGGACCCGCTGGTGGAAGCCTGGGGTGATTACAAGGCCGACGACCTGAACGTGGAAGTGGCGGGCAAGCGTCAGGTGGAGGCGGTCAAGCTGATGGACCGCGCCGGCTACCTGTAATTTCCGCCCATGAGCGTTGCTGCCGCGCTGGAACATTCAGCCATGACAACACAGCCCGGTCCGTTGCAGCGGATCGGGCTGTTGCGTCTGTGCGCGGTGCTGCTGGCGTTGATGGTGGCGGCACCGCTGCTGGTGCTGGCGCTGAACTGGGGCACGGTGCAGACCGACATCTGGAGCCATCTGGCGCAGACCCAGCTGGCGCGTCTGCTGACCAACACGCTGGTGCTGGTGCTGGGAGTGGGGGCGAGTGTGCTGGTGCTGGGGGTGTCGCTGGCCTGGCTGACGGCCACCTGCCAGTTTCCCGGCCGCAAGCTGTTCGATGTGGCGCTGATGCTGCCGCTGGCGGTGCCGGCCTATGTCATGGCCTTCGTGCTGGTGGGTCTGCTGGACTGGGCCGGGCCGGTGCAGTCGCAGCTGCGGGAATGGTTCGGACGCGGCGCCTCGTTCAGTTTTCGCGGCACCGGCGCCGTCATCACGGTGCTGGCGCTGGTGTTCTATCCCTATGTTTATATGCTGGCCCGCAGTGCCTTTCTGGCGCAGGGGCGGGAACCGCTGGAAGCGGCGCGGGTGCTGGGGCTGAGTCCGTGGCGCGGCTTTTTCCGGGTGGCGCTGCCGATGGCGCGGCCGTCAATTGCCGCCGGGGTGGCGCTGGCGCTGATGGAAACGCTGGCGGATTTCGGCGCGGTCTCGGTTTTCAATTACGACACCTTCACCACCGCGATCTACAAGGCCTGGTACGGCTTCTTCAATCTGCAGGCGGCGGCGCAGCTGGCCTCGCTGCTGCTGCTGATCGTGCTGGCGGGCCTGTTTCTGGAACGCAAGGCGCGGGGTGATGCCCGCTATTACCAGTCGGCGCGACGCAAGGCGCTGCTGCACCGCACCCGGCTGACTGGCGCGCGGGCCTGGCTCGTCACCGGCTATTGCGCTCTGGTGTTCCTGCTGGCGTTCGGTATTCCGGTGCTGCAGCTGCTGGTGTGGGTGGCGCGGGGGGCGTGGCAGGGTCTGGACGCACGCTATGTCGCTCTGGTGCTGCACACGCTGGGACTGGGGGTGGCGGCGGCACTGCTGACGGTGGCGGCGGCGTTTCTGCTGGCCTATTTCCGGCGCCGTTATGCCGGCCTGTTCGCCAAATTGCTGGTGCGGCTGGCCACGCTGGGGTATGCGCTGCCCGGCTCGGTGCTGGCGGTGGGCATCATGCTCAGCTTCAACTATCTGGATGATGGCGCCGCCCGCCTGCAGACGGCCCTGGGCTGGGAGGTGCAGCCGGTGTTCGTCGGTGGCCTGCTGGGTCTGCTGCTGGCCTATCTCACCCGCTTCCTCGCCGCGGCGTTCGGGCCGGTGGAAACCAGTCTGGAGCGGGTCCGTCCCTCCATTCCCGAGGCGGCTGCGATTCTGGGCGCGCGCCAGTGGGAAATCGTCCGCCGTATCTACCTGCCCATGCTGGCGCCGGGACTGCTCACTGCCGGTCTGCTGGTGTTTGTGGACGTGATGAAGGAAATGCCGGCGACCCTGCTGATGCGGCCGTTCGGTTGGGACACGCTGGCCATCCGCATCCACGAAATGACGGCTGAAGGACTCTGGCAGCAGGCGGCCCTGCCGGGCCTGACCCTGGTGCTGGTGGGGCTGGTGCCGGTGGCCGTGCTGGTGCGGCGCTCGGATAACTGATAGCTGCCCGACACTGACCCGATGAGCGCTGCCGGTCAGCCTGGCTTTCCCCTGGCGCGCCGGCCCGCTACAATGCGCACCCATTCCACACCCAAAAACACCCTTGCGTCCTTTACATTTACCGTGCTGATTGATGTTGGTACAATCGTGCCACTTTCGACCGGCTTCAGGAGCCATTCATGGGACACCGCACCGCCCTTTACCAGACCCACGTCTCCGCCGGCGCCAAGATGGTGGATTTCGGCGGCTGGGACATGCCCATCCATTACGGTTCCCAGATTGAAGAGCACCACGCCGTGCGCAATGACGCCGGCATGTTCGACGTGTCCCACATGACGGTGGTGGACGTTACCGGCAGCGGCGCCCAGGCGTATCTGCAGAAGCTGCTGGCCAGCGACGTGGCCAAACTCACCAGCCCCGGCAAGGCGCTGTACAGCGGCATGCTGAACGACAACGGTGGCGTCATCGACGACCTGATCGTTTACAACATGGAAGGCTGGTACCGGGTGGTGGTGAACTGCTCCACCCGCGAGAAGGATCTGGCCTGGATGCAGAAACAGTCCGCCGGCTTCGACGTCACCATCACTGAACGTCCCGACTTCGCCATGATCGCCGTGCAGGGCCCCAACGCCCGCGAGAAAACCGCGCAGCTGCTGGGCGAACCCCGCGCCAGCCTGATCCGCAACCTGGCGGTCTTTCAGGGGCTGCCCGCCGGCGACTGGTTCATCGCCCGCACCGGCTACACCGGCGAAGACGGTCTGGAAATCATGCTGCCCAACGCACAGGCTCCGGCGTTCTGGGAACAGCTCACTGCCGCTGGCGTACGCGCCTGCGGTCTTGGCGCCCGCGACACCCTGCGTCTGGAAGCCGGCATGAACCTGTACGGTTCCGACATGGACGAATCCATTTCTCCCCTGGAAGCCGGCATGGGCTGGACCATCGCCTGGGAACCGGCCAGCCGCGATTTCATCGGCCGCGCCGCACTGGAAAAACAGAAAGCCGCCGGCGTGCCACGCAAGCTGGTGGGACTGGTGATGGAAGCGCGCGGCGTGCTGCGCGGTCACCAGAAAGTGGTAGTGGCCGGCGCCGGCGAGGGAGAGATCACCAGCGGGACTTTTTCGCCGACTTTGGGCTATTCTATTGCCCTGGCGCGGGTTCCTGCCGCCACCGGTGCCACCGCGCAGGTGGACATCCGGGGCAAGCTCAACGACGTCACCGTGGTGCGGCCACCCTTCGTCCGCAACGGCAAGAAAGTCTACGCCTGAACCAATCCATAACTGAATTCTGAACTGCTGTAGCAATCCCGAGGAAATCACATGAGCGACATCCCAGCCGAACTGAAATACCGCGCCTCCCACGAGTGGGTCCGTGTGGAAGATGGCATTGCCATTGTTGGCATCACCGACCACGCCCAGGCTGCGATGGGTGATCTGGTTTACGTGGAACTGCCGGATGTGGGCCAGAACGTGGCGGCCGGTGATGAAGCTGGCGTGGTGGAATCGGTGAAGGCGGCCTCCGACATTTATGCGCCGGTTTCCGGTGAAATTGTTGCAGTGAACGAACTGCTGGAAGGCGAACCGGAAAAAGTGAACAGCGACTGCTACGGCAGCGGCTGGCTGTTCAAGATCGAGATTGCTGATGAAGCCGAGCTGGACAGCCTGCTGACTGCCGACGAATATCAGGCCCGTCTGGAAGACGAGTAAGTTCGTATTTCCACCACGGACTGACAAAAGCCCGGAACCCCATGTCCGGGTTTTTCTTTTCTGCACCCTTGCACGAGAGACACCATGCCCTACATTCCCCATACCGATGCCGACGTCCGGCGCATGCTCGACACCATTGGCGTGAACAGCATCGACGACCTGTTCGATGAAATTCCCCGCGACATCATCGCGCAACCGCTGCAGCAGGTGCCGCCCGGCAAGAGCGAAATGGAAACCCTGCGCATCATGAGCGATCGCGCCGCGCAGGACAGCGGCAATCTGTGTTTCATCGGCGCCGGTGCCTACGAGCATCACATTCCGGCGGCGGTGTGGGAAATTGCGGCGCGGGGAGAGTTCTACACCGCGTACACACCCTATCAGGCGGAAGCCAGCCAGGGCACGCTGCAGGTGATCTACGAATACCAGTCGATGATCGCGCACCTGAATGCCATGGATGTGTCGAACGCGTCGCTGTATGACGGCGGCTCGGGTCTGTCGGAAGCGGTGCTGATGGCAGTGCGCGCCAACCGCAAATCCAAATCGAAAAAAGCGCTGCTGTTGCAGAGCGTGAATCCGCTGTATCGCAGCGCCACCCGCAACATCGTGCACAACCAGGACATTGAACTGGTGGAAGTGCCATTCGACAGCGCCACCGGTGTCACCGACCTGAGCGCGCTGAAGCAGTACGAAGGCCAGGATTTTGCCGCACTGGTGATCCAGCAGCCCAACTTCTTCGGTGCACTGGAAGACGTGCACGCGCTGACCGACTGGGCGCACGCCAATAACCTGCTGGTGATTGCATCGGTGAATCCGACGTCGCTGGCAATCCTGACGCCGCCGGGTGAATGGGGCAGCAAAGGTGCTGACATCGCGACAGGCGAAGGTCAGCCGCTGGGTGTGCCGCTGTCGTCCGGCGGGCCATATTTCGGTTTCATCACCTGCAAGATGGAGCATGTGCGCCAGATGCCGGGCCGCATCATCGGCCGCACGGTGGATCTTGAAGGCCGCCCCGGTTTTGCACTGACCCTGCAGGCGCGCGAGCAGCACATCCGCCGTTCGAAAGCGACGTCCAACATCTGTACCAACCAGGGCCTGGCGATGACCGCTGCCACCATTTACATGAGCCTGCTGGGCGCCGACGGCTTGCAGCGCGTGGCGGAAAATTCCCATGCCAACACGCAGGCGCTGGTTGCGAAGCTCACTGCCATTCCGGGCGTGAAAAAACTGTTCAGCGCACCGAATTTTCATGAGGCGGTGATTCAGGTTCCGCGCAAGGCCGGTGATGTGCTGCAGCAACTCGCAGCGCACAAAATCCAGGGCGGTGTGGATCTGGGCGCGTTCTATCCTGCGCTGGAAAACTGCATTCTGCTGTGTGCGACTGAAACCAAGACGGCTGCGGATCTGGAAAAATACGCCGCTGCCCTGGCCGCTGTGCTGAAGTGAGGAATTGAACATGTTGATTTTTGAAAGAAGCCAGAACGGTCGTCGCGCCACGTCACAGGCACCGCTGAACGCCAACGCTGCCAGCGACATTCCGCAGAACCTGCGTCGCAAACAGAAACCGCTGCTGCCGGAAGTGGGCGAGATGCAGGTGGTGCGTCACTACACCAACCTGTCGCGCAAGAATTTCAGCATCGACACCATGTTCTACCCGCTGGGTAGCTGCACCATGAAATACAACCCGCGCGGTGCGCACCGTGGGGCTATGCTGCCGGGTTTTCTCGGCCGTCATCCGCTGGCGCCGCAGCAGCACAGCCAGGGTTTTCTGGCCTGCCTGCATGATCTGCAGGAAGTGCTGAAGGATGTCACCGGCATGAAAGGCGTGTCGCTGACGCCGATGGCGGGCGCACAGGGTGAATTCGCCGGCGTCGCCATGATTCGCGCCTATCACGAAGCACGCCAGGATCATGCGCGCACGGAAATCCTGATTCCGTCGGCCGCCCACGGCACCAATCCCGCCACCGCCGTCATGTGCGGCTACAAGGTGCGCGAGATTCCGGTGAACGATGAAGGTGATGTGGATGTTGAAGCGCTGAAAGCTGCGGTCGGCCCGCACACCGCCGGTCTGATGATGACGAACCCGTCCACCTGTGGCGTGTTTGAGCGCAACATCAAAACCATCGCGCAGGTGGTGCATGAAGCCGGTGGTCTGCTGTATTACGACGGCGCCAACCTGAACGCGATTCTGGGCAAGGTGCGTCCCGGCGACATGGGCTTCGACGTGCTGCACATGAACCTGCACAAAACCTTCGCCACGCCGCACGGCGGTGGTGGCCCCGGCGCTGGTCCGGTGGGTGTGGGCGAGCGCCTGCTGCCGTATCTGCCGACGCCGATTGTGGGCAAGGAAACAGTGAATGGTGTTGATACTTATCGCTGGCTGACCGAGAAAGATATTCCCGGCACCATCGGCAACCTGTCCACCTACATGGGCAACGCCGGCGTGCTGCTGCGCGCATTTTTCTACGCCAGTACACTCGGCCGTGAAGGCATGCACCGCGTGGGTGAATTCTCCACGCTGAACGCCAACTACATGATGAAGAAAGCGGAGCAGGCCGGTTTCCAGCCGGCATATCCGAATCGTCGCGCCACGCACGAATTCATCATCACGCTGAGCAAGCAGGCGAAGGAGCTGCACGTGACGGCGATGGATTTCGCCAAGCGCATGCTGGACTACGGCTACCACGCACCGACCACTTATTTCCCGCTGCTGGTGCCGGAATGCTGGCTGATCGAGCCCACCGAAACCGAAACGCCGGATGAGCTGGATGGCTTCGTGGCAGCGATGGTGAAAATCCAGAAGGAAGCGGAAGAGACGCCGGATCTGGTCAAAGGCGCGCCCTATACCCAGCCCGTGAGACGGCTGGATGATGTGAAGGCGGCGCGGGAGCTGGATCTGGTGTGGCGGGGCAAGTCAGCAGAATAAGGTTGGTGGAGTACAACCGGGTGTGGCCTTCGTTGGGGAATGCGCGGTCACGTTCGGTAACGAAGACTGCCTACTGTACAGGGGCAGTTTGCGATAGAAATAGCGAGGGGTGACATTTGCGCCCCTCGCGCATGTTGAATCAGGTAAAGAAAATCTTTGGGGATGGAGCGATGAAATACATACAGGTATGTGTACTGGGAATGGCTGCTTTTTTTTTGGCGGCTTGTGGTGGGGGCGGTGGTGGCGGGCGAGAAGCCGGTGGGCCGGTCGATAGCTCGCTTACCATCAGGAGTTATCCGGACATTGTCTACTCGGGCAGCGAAACAGACGCGACGCTCACCCAGTCCAACTTTCCCCGCTACATTGCCAATTTCTATAGCGTCGTCCAGCTTGTTGTGTCGAACGCGGTCGAAGCCGTCGACCCTTACTACCGCGAACCCTATTTTCTGCAGGTGGTTTTGCCCAACGATTCCAGCGACGACAGCAGTTCCGACGATGATCTTTGTGAGTCCGGCAGGCTTGATGTCGATGATCGGACCAACCCGGCAACCGGCCTTGGATTGATGGTGATCCAGTTTACGGCTTGCGTTATCGACGATACGAAAATCGACGGCCAGATGGTCTATGACATCACCTCCTGGGAATCGCAGCTGGTGTCAGTCGCTACTTCAATTGATCAGCTGGACATTGTGGTGGACAGCGAACGGCTGAGCTTGCAAGGTGACTTTGATCTGGATGTCAGTCTGTCGGGAGATTATGTCCTGCAGGGGCACGCAATCATGCAGTCGAGATTGCAGAACAGGGTGGTCAAACTCGACAATCTCGTGATCAACCGTGATGACAACGCTGCCTCCGTGCACGCTGAAATGCGTGACTCTGTCGACGGCAAAGTCATTGTCAGCAGCGAAATGAATTCGAATCCTCTGGTCTTCACGGGTGGCAACGGTACCCAGGGTATTCTGGATTTCGCTGCTGCAGACAATCATTCCTATTACGAGCCTTTCATCACCGGCTTCAACCTGACGCTGCTTAATCCGGCATTGAGTCAATTCGAATTGATCGGCAGTTTTGAGCCACATGCGATTCTGGACTGGCCTGAGACCGTCAATCAGCAGCCCCGGATTCTCAATAGCGCGCCGGTTTCAGTCGATCGGAATGCGATGTTGACGCTGAATGCACAGAATCATGTGTCAGATCCTGCGGATCTTTTGCTGTATTCCTTCCGGGTGGTTAATGCTCCTGCAGGCTGTGGACATCAGATTCAGCAACGTGATGCGCTGTCCGTCGAACTGACATTTCCCTGTCAGGGAGAACATGTGCTGGAAATTACGGCTGCTGATGGTACTTCTGCTCCGGTGACCAGGCTGGTGTCGATTGATGTCCTCCCGCTACCGGCGGTGTTTGAAAATGCGGGTGAAGTGAATGTAGGTCGAGGCGAGCAGCTTAATGTTGCACTGAATATTGTCAACGATTCACTCGATGGTCCGTTTGGCTTTTCAATAGGTCATGCTCCCAGGGGAGTCACAATTTCCAGTCAGGGTGTTATTTCAGGCGTTCCCGAGCTTCCGCTCTATGAGAGGCATGGCAATATCAGTATTCAGGCAATTGCCGATAATGGCAGACAGTCCAGCATTCAATTCGATGCCAGTGTGAGTGATAGCAGTGCTGACCTGGATATCGTTCCATTTTCCGAGAGTTGCGAAAACCCCATCTGGGGACGGATCGATGGGAATAGTTCCGTTGATTATGTCTGCAAGTGGGGTAACTCCTATCTGATTTTTGAGTTGGTTGCAGGGCAGCGGGTTGTGTCGCATGTGGGGCGGAACTTTTCCGAGACCTCCCGTCTGCAGACCATGGCCATCCAGGATTTTGATGGCGACGGCGATGTCGAGTTGATTCTGGTTTATGCCGACAGCATTCGCGTGATCGAGCCAGTGACGGATGTGGAAGTTGGCACTGCTTCTCTTGCGCGCTTCAGTGGACTGAGCAGTTTCCTGGATGTGAGCCTGTATCCGGCAGAAACGGCCATGAACGGGTTTGTGCTGCAGGCAGGAACCCGCTTTTTCCGCTATTCGATGGCGTCGGGCAGTGTTACGTCGACGTTCGAGGCAGGTACTTCCCTGGTGAAATCAGCGGGCAATATCGATGCAGATGCCGAACCGGAATTTTTGATGGAAGACGGTCGCCTGTATGGCTTTGGTTCAACGACGCGAAATCTCACGTCTTTAGTTGGAAGCAGGACGGCCTTTATTGCCAATGTTACGGGGAGTGCTGCCGGCGAAATCATTCTGGTAGAGGGTAACACTGAGTGCAGTTTCCCATCTCAGCTGCTTTTTTCGATTCATAGTGCCAGCAACCTTGCCAGAATTTCACAGGCATCCGTGCAGAATCCACTGGGTGCTGATGTGCCCTGGTGTCCCAACATCGTGTTTGCCAAGGCCATGCCTGATGCAACTGCAGATCTGTATCTGCAGCAGTCATTCTCGACGACACTTTATCGTTTTGTGTACGCAGACGGCGTGCTCAGTGCAGCGCGGACATTGGAATTTGGCAACGCGCAGTTGGGCAATTCACTGTGGAGGCTGCCGTTAGTTCAAAACCAGCTGGTGCAGCTTCGGGAGAATGCAGTCGCGCTGACTGATATTGATACCGGGGGCATGGAGATTTTTTCTTTCACGACCGGCAGCAATCTTCAGTCGGCTTTTGGGCCTGTGTGGGATGGCAGCAAAATTCTGGCGAACTACAGGACCAGTCATCCCGCAGTGAATCCGTTGGGTTTTGTCGAGTTTGACGGCGATAATGCATTGGAGTGGGGAACCATCGATCCAGCACTCAATGCTCCGGCAGCGGACGTTCTTGTTCCGCAGCTGGCCCAGACTGATGGCACTGCTGTCGCGCTCACCCGCAATATGGTGGATGCAACGGTTGAGCTCCAGTCGGTTCCTGCGGGCACCTTGATCGGGCAGTTTGTGGGAAATCAAAGTACATTTGGCGTCGATCGCTGGACCGTATCCGATTTCGATGGCGATCAGGAGTACGACGCTTTTCGCTGTGGAATTTCCAGTCCGGCGGGATCTTTGTCATGGTATCGCATGAATTCATCGCAACCGGTCTGGACGACAGATCTTGTGGTGAACGGAGCGCAGTCGTCGTGTGTTGCCGCCATACTGGTGGGATCTTCGTTTGGTGAAGAACAGCGGCTGGCAGTGTTGTTCCGCATTTTCGGGGGTGGCGCTGTGCTGGTCATGTACGACTTTGTGCGGGGAGGAATTGTAGAAGTCGGGCGTTATCCAATCGAGTCTGCCGCGCTGAAGCCGCACTCCATGGCGGTGCTGGATGTGGCCGGGGATGCAGCGGAAGAAATAGTGGTGTATCGGGATGCGACGTCCAATGCCAGCGGATCTCTTTCCCGATTCTGGGTGATAAGCGTGAATACAGGTCAGGTTCGTACGTTTGATGTGGCCGTTTCCGATCCGGTGATACAGAAAAACCGGGCGCCGGGCACTCAGCATTTGCTGCTGGCTGGCAGCTATGGAAATTTGTTCGAGTCGCCAGTCAGTTCGCGCAAGCTGTTTTCCAGATTGTATGAAGTCAGTGCCAGTGATGGTGGCATTGTGTGGCAATCCAATTCACTGGTGGGTTTCATGACCGAATACGGTTATTACAATCTTGACCCGCTCAGAGGCGGTGACAAGGCGCTGGTTGTCACGTCGAAGGGTTTACATTTTTATCATTAGCGGGGATGTGCAGTTGCCCGCAATTGCCGGCATTCTGCAAATCCCCCCCAAACCCGCTAAACTTTCCCTGCCGGATGCGGTCCTTGAAAAAGGCCGCCTCCGGCCCCATTTATTAGCCAGCCCATCAACCCCTTTTTGAATCAGACAGATAGCCGCAGTATGAGAAGTGTTGTCCGAATTGCCGCGTTTTGTGTTGCCGTACTTGTTGCGTTTTCCGTTTCCGCCAACCAGCAATCCCCCCACATGGTCAATGGCCGTGCCATTCTTGGCTGGGTGGAATTCGTGACGCTGGAGTCGGGCGTGATTGCCAAGGCCAAGCTGGATACCGGCGCGAAAACCTCGTCGATCCATGCCGAAGACATTGAATACTTTACCCGTAACGGCCAGCAGTGGGTGCGCTTCGAGTTTGAGAAGCCGAAGCGTCCGGCCAAGCACGGCATGCCGGCGGTGCCACGGCAGAAAAAAGTCATCGAGGCGCCGGTCAAGCGCATGGTGAAGATCAAGCAGCACACGGTGGATTTCGTGCAGCGGCCGGCGGTGGATCTGGCGATGACCATCGGTGATAAAACCTATGTCACGGAATTCACGCTGACCGACCGCGATGCGTTCATTTATCCGGTGCTGCTGGGGCGGCGTTTTCTGGATACGGCGGTGATTGTCGATCCATCCCGCATTCATGTGACCGGCGCGCCGGCGCAATTGCTGTAATTACGTCAGTCGTTCACGGTTTCCAGCAGTAAGCCCGCCCGGTCGCCCACCGGCACCTGACTGTTGGCAAACAGCAGGGCGCAATTGTCCACCGGTGCCTGCACCGCCTTGCCATCCTCCCGCGCGATCACTGTGCCGCGCGGAAAGGTGGCAAAGTTCTCGCCCTTTTCATCCACTGCAAAGTGAAAATCAGCCGAGTGCCGGATCAGGTCGATGGCGACGCGGTAGTGCTGCGGGTGTGCGTTGCCGCCGGCCAATTCATCGTGGCTGAGCAGCTGGCGCACGAAGTGGTCCAGCCGATCGCCGGTGGCCGTTGTGTCGGGCGCGCCGTTGGCAATATCTCCGCATTCCAGGGTGAAACTGTCGTAGCCCAGAGCGTTGGCGGTGAAATGGGCGAAGGTGTGGGCCGGGGTGGTCTGCTGCACCAGCGCGGTGAAGCCGGCCTGGGCCAGCGCGGCGGGCCAGCGCGAGTTGTAGGGATGCGGTGCCAGCGGCTGCAGCGCGAAATGGCGGTGGCGCGAGGGCTTGATGGTGGCGTGCAGGTCGAGGTGCCAGCCGGTGCCGAACAGGTCGCGGAAGTCGCGGCAATACTGCTCCAGATTCGCGGCCCGCTCCCCCTCATAGCCGGGCGGGTGGTGCGGCAGGCCGAACAGGCGGTTCAGGTTGTGGCGGATGTGGCGGCGGCCCTGGGCGATGGCGGGGGGATTGCCGAAGATCAGCAGGCATGGGCGTTGCACGCTGAAACGGCGGTTGTGGATGTCGTCCAGCAGCTGTTGCAGTACCTGCACCGGTGCGGTCTCGTCGCCATGCACGCCGCAGGACAGGATCAGGGGCTTCGCGTCGCAGGTGCCGCTGTGGACCTGAGTGCGCCCCTGAATGCGATAGACACCTTCGTCCCAATGTTCCATTGTGTGAGTTTCCGTTACGGATGAATCAGTTCTGATTCTAGGACAGCGGGCTTCGGCTACAGAAATTCAACAGGTTGTATTTCTGGTTATGATTGCGCACTGATCCTGTTGCGGATCAAGTGATTTGTTCAAAAAATGAGCTACAGTTAGCAAATTCCATCTGAACTCCCAACGTGGGAATCGGGGCGTCGCATGAAGTTTCGTTATCTGGTACTGGCGGGTGCGCTGGCGCAGGCGGGTGTCGCGCAGGGCATGGGATTGGGTGAGCTGGATGTGCAGTCCTACCTGGGCAATCCGCTGCAGGCGGCCATCCCGCTGCTGTCGCCGGGTGATTACAGCGAAGAGGACATCCGGGTCCGCATTGCCCGTCCCGAGATTTACGAGCGTTTCGGCGCCCGTTACGAGCCGTTCCACAACCAGATCGGTTTCAGTGTGCAGCATGCCGGCCGCGGTCTGCAGGTGCAGGCGGTCAGCAATGGCAGCGTGCAGGAGCCGTTTCTGGACATCGTGGTGGAACTGAGCTGGCCCACCGGTACCACCTATCGCCGCTACAACCTGCTGCTGGACCCGCCCGCCTATGCGGCCCGGCGCCAGCAGTCCCAGCCGCAGCCGGGTGCCGCGCCGGTGGAAGCCGCTGCGGTGGCGCTGGCAGCGCAGTCGGTTGCGCCAGTCAGGCAGCAGCAGCCGGCAAGGACAGCCACTCGCGCCCGGCCGGAACCGCGTCCAGCCGTCGATGTCGACCTGTCCCGTTTTTCCCAGCCCTACACCGTGCAGTCCGGCGATTCCCTGTGGAAGATTGCCCGGCGTCTGCAGGCTGCAGGTGGTGAGTCGCAGGCGGCCTTGATGGACCAGTTGCTGGCGGCCAATCCGGCGGCGTTCATTGGCGGCGATCCCGACCGGCTGAAGCAGGGCGCGGTGCTGCGTCTGCCGGCCGCGCAGGCCACGGCACCGGAACCGCAGGCGGTGGCGACATTGCCCGCGCGCGACCTGCAGGCGGAACTGGCGCAGGCGCAGCAGGTGCAGGTGCCGGAGACTGTGGCGGAACTGCAGGCGGCCATTGCCCGGCTGCAGCGCGAAAAAGCCGAATTGCAGCAATATCAGGATCAGGTGAAGGATGAGATGGCGGCGGTGCTGGAGCGGCGCATTGCCGTGACGCAGGCGCTGCAGGGCGTGGAAAAGGATCGGCAGCATCTGGATGAGGCCACGCCGGTTGCCGGTCCGGCCAGTGTACCCGACGCCCTGGCATCCGGTCTGGAGGAGGCGACAGACGCCGCCGTGGCGGCCGTCAGCCCCAGCGAGACAGCGGTGCCACAGGAAACAGCGGTGCATGAAGCCGCCGCACCGGCCGTCAGCGCCGGTATCGAGACCGCGCCGGCCGTGACCCTGCAGAGCATGCTGTCCCGTACCGACGATGCCGCGCCGTCCCTGCGGGTGACCCTGCCGGCGGATCTGAATGGCTCGCCGGCCGTGTCCAATCTGCTGGTGTCCCAGGGCGGTTCTGGCCTGTGGTACTGGCTGGCGCTGCTGCCCATGGGTGCGCTGGTGGCCTTTCTCGGTCTGCGTGCCCGGCGCGTGCACCGCATCCGCCAGACCGAGGACGTGAAGAACGGGGACCTGTATGAACTGGTGTTTGGTGCCGGCCGTGATCGCAGCCGCGCCGATTCGCCGGAGCAGGTGCGCCAGGCGCTGCAGCAGATTCGCGAGAAGGCTGATCACAGCGTGCCGGTGGTGACCGAGTCAGTGCCGTCCATGGGTGGCCAGCCGGCGGACGATCTCAAGCAGATGATCGATCTGTACCTGCTGTACAGCCAGTACCAGAAAGCGCTGAACGTGATCCTGACCGAGATTTCCAAGCGTCCGGCGCGGGCGGATCTGCGTCTGTACCTGATGCAGGTATATGCCGGCATGGGTGACTGGAAGGCGTTCGATGAACAGATGGAAGTGCTGCAGCGGATGGGCAATCAGCAGTTGCTGGAAGAAGCGGTGCGGTTGCGGGCGCAGCTGCAGATGAAGCGCTGAGCCGGCGGATGCGAGAGAGAAAGTGACGTGCAATAAAAAAGCCCCGCATGCGGGGCTTTTTTGTGGGCGCTGCTTATTCCTTGCGACCCAGTACCGGTCCGCGCACGCTTTCGGCGATGGCGGCGGCTTCGGCGATCAGCTCGGCCGGCACACCCAGTTCCTGCAGGGTGGCGCCCAGGTTTTCCATCACGGCGTCGTAATGGCTGTCGTTCAGGCCCAGTTCGTTCACCAGTTTGCGGTGCGCTGCTTCCATGCCGCGGCCGGAGTAGTTGGCCGGGCCGCCGAAAGCGAAAGTGAAAAAGCCTTTCTGCATGCGATGCTGCTTGGCCATGTCCACGCCTTCGAAGAAGTGGCGGATGCGATCGTCAGCCAGCACTTTCACGTAGAAGCGGTCCACGGCGGCGTCAACGGCGGCTTCGCCACCAATGCGTTCGTACAGTGATGTCATGTTGTTCCCTCTCGAAATGGATAGGTTATGCACCCCAAATGTGCACCGTCATGGTACAGGCGGCGGGGGCGTAAATCTCGTATGCCAGAAGGGGTATGCAGTGACCATACCAGTGTTGAGCGTGCGAAAAATGACAACGGGGCCCGCAGGCCCCGTCGAGTTTGTGGCAATGGACGCGTTTACAGCGTCAGCACGTACTGCACCAGATTGCTGACATCGGACGCATTCTGCGCGCACCAGGGGTGCGGCGCGGCGGGCAGGTTCACCGGCGCGGGCGTGCCCATTTCATCCGGACCCCACTCGGCGCGCATCTTCTGGTAGTCCCAGTAGTAGTACTGGTCGTCCCAGGGCACGGACACGAAATACTTGTGCCGTTCGATGAAACGGTTGCGCTTGGCGCCGGTATCGGTGTCGCTGCTGGATGCCGATTTCAGCACGCGGAACACATCACCCTTGCGGTTGACGGCCGGGTACGGTTCCGGGAAGTCCGGGCCGCCCAGCGCCGGATTGGCCGGCGGATGCAGGGTGTAGTACTGGTTGTACAGGTCGCTGCCTTCGGTGCAGCGGTCCGGGTTCACCAGATCCTCCAGGTTGCGGACGTGGCCGTCGGTGAGCAGGCCGCGATGCTGGGTCCAGTACATGTCACGCAGGAAGGTGGCGCGGATCGACTGCTGGTCCTTGTGGTAGATGGTGGGGGTGAAGAAACGGCCCACTTCGTCCAGGCGGAACATCTTCTCGCTGGTGTGCGCGCCCAGGGCGTCGTTGTGGCAGCTGCCGCAGTCGCGGTCGAAGATGGTTTTGCCGGCGTTCACCGCGCTGACCACGCCCGGATAGCTCTGCCAGCCGTTCTGCACGAAGGTGCCTTCGGTCAGGCTGCCGTTGCCGGTCTGCGTGCCCAGCTTGCCGTTGAACTGCAGCCAGCGGTACAGGCCCACGTTGCGCAGGTCATTGTCGTCCCGGTCCAGCGTGGTCATGTAGGCGGTCAGTGCCTTGAGTTCCGACGCCAGCATGGAGCCGGTGGCGCCATCGGGTTCTTCCGCGTGGATGTACGAGCCTTCAAAGCCGACATAGCTTTCGGTGTGCGACAGCGAGCGGCGGATCGTCATGTAGTTGGTGACGTTGGGAATCGCGATGGGCGAGAACTGGTAGTCGTTGTCGGTTTCGCTGCCTTCGTCGGACAGGCGGACGATGTTGTGCTCGCCGGCGCCGGCCGGCATGAAGTACAGCAGCGCGGTCTTGTCGACGGCCTGTTTGCCCGGATCCCAGCTCGGGCCTTCCTCGTTGGCTTCGATGCCGTCGAAGGTGGCGGTGGTGTCGCCGGACTTGTTGCCCAGCACGGCCCACTTCATGGACCAGCGCGGGTTGGGCAGGCCGGGGATCACCTTGGTCACGCTGCCGCTGCCTTTTTGATAGGACACCTTGTAGGAATGGCAGGAGGCGCAGTTGAAGCCGATCCATTCGCCCGGTCCGGTGTAGGGATGGCTGGCCTGGGCGTAGCGGTAGCCGACCCAGCCGCTGTTGCGGGTGTTGCCCTTGGTCAGCTGCGGCTGCACGGTGAGAAAGCCGGGAATCGGGTTGGGCTGCGGGTAGGGGTTGAAGTAGACGTCGTTGATGGCTTCCACCGGCACTTCGCCGGCCACGGTGGGATAGGCGCCGAACAGCTTGGCGGGGTCGGCCACTTCGCGGGTGATGGGGTCGGTGGTCTTGTATTCGAAGATGTTCTTCCAGCTCAGGTTGCGCACGGCGTGGGCCAGGCCGATGTTGTAGTCATAGGACCAGAAGATTTCCCGTCCGCGCTTTTCCAGTGCGGCAAAGCCGGTGTTCACCACGTTGACTGCCAGTGGCGCGGTGCTCTTGGCGTTGCTGAGGGTGGAGACGATATCGCACTTGTGCTCGAAGTTCTCGTCGGTGATGCGCTTGGTGAGGGCATCGATGACGTTGTGCGGCTGGCCCGGATTGATCAGCGATTCCAGATAGCCGGTGCGCTTCTGCACCTGGACCTGCAGCGGTCCGCTGCTGACATGGCCGGGCACCTTGAAGCGGATCTGGGTGGGGGTCCAGCTGACGATGTCCTTCTTCCAGGTGCTGAGGACGCTGGTGGTTTCGTAGTTGACCTGGGCCTCGATATCCAGCTTCTGCTTGTACATGGTGAGATCGGTTTCCAGCACGCGGGTGTTGCCGATCATGATCTTGCTGAAGTCCGTGTCGGTGCCGTTGCCAAAGCCGGTGCCGGTGAGGGTCACGGTGTCGTTGGGCTTGAGGGTGGGCGGCGTGGCGGGGGGATTGGCGGAGTCCCACACCACGGTGCCGTTCACCGCCATCGTGCTGATAACCGGAATGGGGAAGCTGGCGGCCGAGGCCGCGCGCTCGTTTTCCCGCAGCTGGTCGAAATCACAGAGTCCGTCCTGATCGGGGAAATCCCCGGCCGGCTGGCAGGCAGCCAGGGCCAGCGTCAGGGGCGCCAGCCAGTAGATGCTTTTTTTGTTATTCATGGTTCAGTCCTGTGTGCAAAAACCTTCAGAAGGCGGGTCTGTCAGGCAATCCCCGGAGGAAGCAGGCCCAGGCTGACATCCTGCCTGAATCGCCGGCCGGGCGCCCCCTCCCTGCGCCCCCTCCCTTGCGGGTCGCCGCTTGAACGGGGCCGGGGCGGGTGGTACGTTGGTTCCGCTGTTCGCCATTCCAAAAACAACAAGATCCTGCCCATGGTCGCTGTCCAACCGCCTTCGTTCCCACCGGCCGATGCCACTGCGCCGCCCCAGCCGGGCTGGTTGCCGCGCCCCCAGCCGCTGGCCCTGCTGGACAAGGCCGGCCATTTCAAGCTGACGTCGCTGCAGGCGCCGGCCGGGTCCGGCAAGACCACCCTGCTGGCCCAGTGGCAGCGCCAGAACCAGGCCCGCTTCCACATTGCCGGGTTGAAGCTGGAACCGGCCCACAATGACCCGGTGCGCTTCTTCTCCGACCTGATTGCGGCCATCCGGCTGGCCTGGCCGTCGTTCGATGCCTATTACCTGAACCCGCTGGCGGATGAGGTGGAGTTTTCCGTCGACGCCATTTCCGAATCCCTGCGCCAGGGTTTTGCCGCGCTGCCGGCGGAGCTGTTCGTGCTGCTGGACGATTACCAGTTCATCACCGCGCCCGCCATTCACCGCACCCTGGCGGACGTGCTGCTGCACCTGCCGCATCCGGTGCATTTTGTGATTGCCTCGCGCACTCATCCGCCGCTGCAGCTGAGCCGGCTGAAACTGGAAGACGAACTGCTGCTGCTGGACATTCACGACCTGCGCTGGGAGCCGGGCGAGATCGAGGCGCTGGCGCGTCTGCTCAACGGCGCCGATCTGGATAGCGACGCGGTCAGCCAGCTGGTGCAGATGACCGAAGGCTGGATCGCCGGCATCAAGCTGATCCTGCTGTCGTCCACCCGCAACGGCCGCCAGCCCCTGCAGCAGCACGTTAACGGCAATCATCCGGAAGTGATCCAGTATCTGGCGGACGCGGTGCTGGAACAGCAGCCGCCGGCGCTGCGCGATTTCCTGCTGCAGACGGCCGTGCTGGAAACGCTGGATGCCGATGTCTGCAATTTCATGCTCGACATTCACAGCGCGCAGCAGCAGCTGGAAACCCTGCTGGCGAACCAGCTGTTCGTGCAGATTGTGGATGGCGTCGGCCTGCGCTACCGCTATCACTCGCTGTTCCGCGATTTCCTGCTGCACCGGCTGCGGGTGGAAGACCCACAAAAAATTCCCGCGCTGCAGCGCCGCGCCGCGCAGTGGTATGTGACGCGGCAGGAATTCGTGCGCGCGCTGGAGCTGCTGCGTGCCTGCGACGATGTTGCCGGCATGCAGGCGGTGCTGCAGCAGTGCGCCGAACACTGGATTCGCCAGGGCCAGCTGGATGTGCTGGTGGAATGGGTGAGCCAGCTGCCGGAAGACCGCGTGCCGGTGCACAGCGACATCGCGTTTCCGTTCGTGGCCGGCCTGCTGTTCTCGCGCCGTTTCAACCAGGCCACCTATTTTCTGGCGGAAATGACCCGCCTGCACCAGCAGGGATTGCTGCAGGGCCGCTACGCCGATCCCGATGCGCTGCAGTTCCTGCACTGCGTGCTGGAACTGTTCCAGCGCGATACGGATTTCATGAACAATCCGCTGTACCGCGCCGACGCCACCCTGTCGCGGCATCATGATTTGCGCCTGTTCTACCGCGCCATGCGTGCCTATCACTGCCTGCTGAATGCCGACTATGCCAACGCTACCGTGGAGGCGCAGCGGGCCAAGGATTTTCTGCGCCAGAACGGACACGATTACCTGAGCAGTTTTGCCGATCTGATCCTGGTGCTGACCGAGCGCGCGCAGGGCCGCATGCTGCATGCGGTGCTGCTGGCCGAGCAGGCTTTTCAGGAGCGCCAGCACGCGCCGATGACGCCGGGCTGGGTGAACACGGCGACGTCGATTGCGGTGATCCGCTACGAACAGAACCGGGTGGAGGAAGCGGAAAAAATGCTGCGCGAGCTGATGCCGCGCGTGTCCAGCGCCTGCGCCACGGAAGTGATCTCGGTGAACTACTGCCTGCTGGCGCGCATCTGTTTTCTGCAGGGCCACGAGCGCGAGGCGCTGCGGCTGCTGGACTATCTGGCGCGGGTGCTGCAGCACGGCAACTATGAGCGTTTCGCCAGCCAGATTGCGCTGGAGCGGGTGCTGCACGCGGTGGCCGGCGCTGACAGCGAGGCGCTGGCGCGGGTGGAACGGGAGTTTGCCCTGCGGGAAAAGCAGCAGGCCGGTTACTGGCAGGACGCGCGCGGCTATGACGAATGCCGTGAGCGGCTGGGGATTGCCTTTGCACTGATCCTGCAGCAGCGCGGGCAGCTGGACGCGGCGGAAGCGATTCTGCAAACGCTGTGCCGCGTCACCCGCCAGCAGGGATGCGTGTTCCGCTGGGCAGTGTGTCGCGCCAATCTCGCCATGCTGTGGTGGCGGCGCCAGCAGGAAAGCGAGGCGCTGGCGCTGCTGCGCGAGACATTGCGGGAATCCCATCTGGTGTGCTTCAACCGCACTCTGTATGACGAGGCTCCCGGTGCCGCCATGCTGCTGCAGCGGGCGCTGGAGGCTGGCGTGATCAGGCCGCTGCCGGCGCTGTATGGCGAGATGTTTGGCGCCTTGCTGGCCGGTGCCGTCACGGCGGTTCACCCGGTTCCGCTGCCGCTGACCGAGCCCCTCACCGAAAAGGAAACCGACATCCTGCACCTGCTGCAGTCCGGCGCCAGCAACAAGGAACTCAGCCGCAGCGCCAACATATCCCTGGCCACCGCCAAATGGCACCTGAAAAACATCTACGCCAAGCTGGGAGTGGGCAATCGCGCCGAAGCCGTGCAGCGGGCCCGCCAGTTGCGCCTGATTTGAGGCATTTCCGCTGTAACCCGTTGATCTGATCGCGTCCGGTTCCCTAACCCGGCGCCATTGGCTAAGCTGCACGGTTGGAGTCAGAAAAAACCAGCCTCGAACCTGCAGCAGAGCATACACATGAACCGGGTAGTATTTGGCGCCACCGTTGCCGTGGCCTTCCTGATCGGCCTCATCATCCGCGAAGTGGCCTCGGCCCCCGTGGGCATCCTGCCGGACGGGGGAGAATTCCGTGGCCCCATGCAGGAGGGCCGACTGCAGGGTGCAGGTGAAATCCGCTGGCGCGATGGCCGTTCCTACGTGGGCGAGTTTGACGCCGGCCTGTACCACGGCCGTGGCCGCATGAAGTTTGCCGAAGGCAGCCAGTACGACGGCCAGTTCGTGCGCGGCAATATCGAGGGCCAGGGCACGCTGCGCTACCGCAACGGCGATCTCTATGTCGGCCAGTTCCACAACGGCCAGATGCACGGCCACGGCCGTTTCACCCGCAAGCAGCAGGTGTACGAAGGCGATTTCACCCACGACGAATTCACCGGTCAGGGCAGCCTGAGCCTGAACGGCAAACTGCAGTACAGCGGCGGTTTCCGCGACTGGACCTTCAACGGCGAGGGGCAGTATTTCGGCGACAGCGGCGAGACCTGGAAAGGCACTTTCGTGGATGGCGCGCTGCACGGCAAGGGCGAGCATGTGGACGCCGAAGGCAACCGCTATGTGGGTCCGTTCGAGTTCTGGCAGTACCAGGGGCGCGGCGTTTTCTATCATCGTGACGGCAGCCGCTATGAGGGCGAATTCCAGTACGGCCAGTTTCATGGCGACGGCGTGATGCATTTGCCAAAACCGGAACACGGTGTGCTGAGTTATCGCGGCCAGTGGCGCAACGGCACCCTGGTGAGTGCGGAGGTGCCGGGCTTCGTGGTGGATACGGCGGACAAGATCGAACAGGCGCTGTATTCGGAAGCGCAGCGGCTGGAGCAGCAGCTGGCCACCTTGCAGCCGGACAATCCCGGTGTCACCGATCTGTATTTTCTCGGCGTGGCCGGCGATGGCTCGCAGCGCGTGTTTGGCCGCGAAATCGATTTCGTCACGCAGCAGTTGCAGCAGCAGTATCCGCTGCAGGGCCGCAGCGTCACCCTGATCAACGATCGCTTCCGCGTCGGCGACGCCAGCATGGCTACCCGCATCAGCGTGGAAAAGGCGGTGCAGGCGCTGGCGGAAAAAATGAATCGCGACGAGGACGTGCTGCTGCTGTATCTCACCAGTCACGGCAGCGCGGAGCATGAGTTCATTCTCAACCAGAACGGTTTGCGGCTGCCGGATCTGGATGCGCAAACCCTGGCGGACATCCTGCAGAAATCCGGCATCCGGCATCAGATCCTGATGGTGTCGGCGTGCTATTCCGGCGGCTTCGTGCCGTTGCTGCAGGCGCCGGAGCGGCTGGTGATGACGTCCGCCGCCGCCGATCGCACCTCGTTTGGCTGTTCCGATGATTCCGACCTGACCTACTTCGGCAAGGCTTTTTTCCAGGAAGCGTTTCCCGCGCAGCCGGACTGGGTGCAGGCGTTTGAACAGGCGCGGCAGTGGATCGAAAAACGCGAGCAGGAGGAAAAGATCACGCCGTCGCTGCCGCAGATCGCCGTGGGCAAAAAGATCGTGCAGAAACTGGCGCAGATCCGCCGCAAACAGGTCTGACGCCCATGATCGATTCCGACGATTTCAACGAGGAATCTGCGCTGGCTGCTGCGCTGGCACTGGAAAAGGTGCTGGCGCGCCGCACCCATCGCCGCAAGTATCTGGGCCAGATGTACACGGTGCCGGGCCGGCTGGGCGAGGCGCTGAAACTGCCGGGCATCGTGGCGAAACTGCAGAGCAAGGTGAACAGTCGCCGGCGCAAGGGTCTGGATGAATTCCGCTTTCTGTGGGACACGCTGTCGGTGCCTACGCGCGAAGCCGTGCAGCAGGACATTCACTGGTACGATCCCAAAGATCTGAGCTGGGATGATGTGCGTTCCAACCGCAAACCGGTGGTGGCGGTGGAGCAAGCCGGTGTGGAAAAAAAGCATGACTGATCCAGCGTTGCTGCGCCTGCAACTCGTTGTGTTTGCGCTGGTGTCCGCTGCGTTCACCAATATCTATATCACCCAGCCGGTGTTGCCTGTGCTGCAGCAGGAATTCCACGCCAGCAGCGTGCTGGTGTCGTTCACCATTTCTGCCGTGGTGCTGGGCATTGCCATTTCCAATCTGCCGTTTGGCGTGCTGGCGGATCGTTTGCCGATCCGGCCGATTATCCTGCTGGGCTCGTCCTGCATGCTGGTGGGCGGGCTGATCTGTGTGTTCACCGATGATCTGTGGCTGCTGATCGGCGGACGTTTTCTGCAGGGCCTGTTCGTGCCGGCGCTGACCACCTGCATCGCGGCGTTTCTGGCGAAAAGTCTGCCGGCGGAACGGCTCAATGTGGTGATGGGTTATTACGTGTCGGCGACGGTGGTGGGCGGGCTGGGCGGACGTTTACTGGGTGGCTGGCTGCATCCGCCGTTGCACTGGCGCTACGCTTTTGTATCGGCCGGCGTGTTTCTGCTGCTGGCGACGCTGCTGGCGCTGAAAACCTTGCCGCGCACGCCGCTGCATTCTTCTGCACCCGTCAGAACCGGTTTTGCCGAACTGTTGCGGCGGCGCGAACTGCTCGTGCTGTTCCTGTGCGGTGGCGGTGGTTTTGCGATTTTTTCCTCGGTCTTCAATTATCTGCCGTTTCGTCTGAGTGAAGCCGCGTTTGGTTTTTCCACCGATGAAATCACGCTGGTCTATCTGGTGTATGTGATGGGCATTTTCATGGGGCCGATGGCGGGACGGATCAGCAATCGCGTCGGCAGTGGCCGCACGCTGTTACTGGGCGCGGCGGTGCTGGGACTGGCGCTGCTGTGTTTGCTGCTGCCGTCGGTGTGGGCGGTGGTGCTGGGATTGATTCTGGTGTGTGCCGGTTTTTTTACCGTGCATGCCGCAGCGGTGGGCGCGATCAATCGCAAGCTGTCGGGCGGACAGGGCCGCGCCAATGCGCTGTATGTGCTGTTCTATTACGTGGGCGGCTGGCTGGGTATCACGGCGGCCGGCTTTGCCTACACTCACAGTGGCTGGCCGGCGGTGGTGAGCATGGCGCTGCTGCTGTTGCTGCTGCCGCTGAATGCCGGGCTGCATGAATGGCGGGGGGCGCACCGTCGCGGTGCAGCCTGACCCGGCGCCGCGCGGACGCAGCAGCCCTGTGCCGGCCTGCTAAGCTTGAAGCAGGACTATCCACTGGGAACAGGGAACCGGCACATGAATATCACGCAAAAACTCAATCTTTCCAGCTTTGCCCTGGTCGCCTGCATTCTGCTGTGCGTGGCGGTCGGCTTCTATGGCCTGAACCGGGAAACCGGCATTGTGAACTTCGTGACCGGTCCTGGCTGGCAGGCGGCCGACGGCGCCATGGAATCCACCATTGGCCTGCAGCGCCAGATGCTGCAGCTCGATTATCTGGTGGACAAGGCGCAGCAGAAACAGAACCTGTCGTCCTATCTGGAGGATCTGCGTACGGCGGAAACCTTTACTGATGGCGCCCTTGAATCGATGCGCGGATCGGGTCTGATTCCCGAAGCGCAGCTGCGTCAGCTGGACCAGCATCTGGCCGAATTTGCCACCCTGAAGCAGAACCTGCTGGCCACACTGAAGGCGGTCGCCAGTGGCAGCCAGGATGAGGCCACGCTGCTACAGGGTGTCCAGCATTTTCAGGAACGCTGCCAGGTGATTCTGGATTTCCTGGCGGAACTGGAGGAAGTGGGCGACAGCCAGGTGGAGAGCCAGATCACGACGGTGGCGGACACTGAAAACCTGACCAAGAACCTGCTGACGGCAGTGGCGGTGCTGGGTGTGCTGATCAGCGCGCTCAGTGTGCTGTACACCCGCAGCAATATCGTGAAGCCGATTCAGGAAGCGCGTGACCGTCTGCGCCAGATTGCCGAGGTGGACGGTGACCTGACGGTGGAGCTGCCGGTAAAAAGCCATGACGAAATTGGCGACTTCTCCCGCTACTTCAATGCGTTCGTGACCCGCATCCGTTCCACCATTGTAGAAATCGACAACAGTGCGCAGGAAGTGCATCGCAGTGCCAGCGCCATGCAGGCATCCACTGCGCAGTCCAGCAGGACGGTGGACATGCAGGCCAGCGAAATCGGGCAGGTGGCCACCGCCATGAATGAAATGAGTACCACGGTGGAAGAGGTTTCGCGCAATGCATCGGCGGCCTCCACGGCGGCGCAGCAGGCCGAGCAGCAGTTGCGGATTGGCAACGAT
>CAZBII010000016.1:0-44899 GCA_964491665.1 uncultured Moraxellaceae bacterium | reverse complement strand
ATCAGCCAGGCGCCCGCCAGAATCATCACCGTACGCATGACCAGCGCGCCGAACACGCCGAGCAGCAGTACCCGTTTCTGCAGTTCCAGTGGCACGGCAAAGAACGAGAACAGCATGATCCAGACGAAGATGTTGTCCACCGCCAGGGATTTTTCAATCAGGTAGCCGGTGATGTATTCCAGTACCTTTTCATTCGCCAGTTCGCGGCTGTGATAGGCGTTGAGATACCACCACAGGCCGCCGGCGAACAGGAACGACACGCTGATCCAGATGACAGACCAGATCGCCGCTTCCTTCGCGGACACGCGGTGCTGCTTGCCGCCACCGACCAGAAACAGGTCGATCAGCAGCATGACGATGACGATGGCCAGAAAGACGGCCCACATCCAGGGTTGGCCGATGGAAGTCATGCGCGCACCTCCGGCTGACGGGCGTCAGTGACGGCGATTCGTGCCGGAACGGGATGCGGAATGGGGGTTAAAAGGGTTGGCCGGTGCTGCAGGATGCGCAGCAGAAGCAGGGTGAGGAACATTAAGCTGGTCTCCGGTATTGCGCGTGTTCAAGACCAACGCAATGACCGGACGCGCGAAACCTTTGTCATTGCGACAAAGGTCTCGTTCACAGGCTGGATGCCTGCCCGTGGTGCCGGGGTCTGGCGCCGGCTGGCACCTGACCCGTGATGACGACAGTCACGGCGGGAACTACTCCCCTTCAGTGGCTCCAGTCTATATATCCGACTGAAACTGTCAACTACTGGATATCAGTACAGCTGGAACGACTCCTCGTCCAGCAGCATGAGCTGTTCCTGCAGGCTGTTGACGTGGTTCTGCCAGTAGTGCGCGTTGTTGAACCAGTGAAAGGCGGCGGGAAAGGCGGGGTCGTCCCAGCGTTTGGCGAGCCAGCCGGCGTAGTGGACCATGCGCATGGAGCGCAGGGGCTCGATCAGCTGCAGTTCGCGGCGGTCGAAATCGGAGAATTCTTCATAGCCTTCCAGCAGTTCGCTGAACTGGGCGCGCTGTTCGTTACGGCTGCCGGCCAGTAGCATCCACAGGTCCTGCACGGCGGGGGCGTTCATGCAGTCGTCGAAGTCGACGAACCAGGGGCCGGTTTCGCGGTGCCAGAGGATGTTGCCGATGTGGCAGTCGCCGTGGCAGCGCAGGAAGCGCGGCTGGACCTCGTGGAAGATGTGGTTGATGCGCTGTTCCAGGGTGGCGGTGACGGTGTCGTAGCGTTCCTTCAGATACGGCGGCAGGAATTCCGACTGCAGGATGAAGTCCGCCGGCTCGCGGATCAGGCGCTGCACGGACAGGGTTGGCCGTTCCTGGAACAGATCGGTTTTTGCGGCCTGGTGGAAGCGGCCCAGCAGGCGGCCCAGCCACAGCAGCTGGTCGAAATCGTCCTGCTCGGGAGCCTGACCACCTTGGCGGCGGTAGAGGGCAAAGCGGTAGCCGCCGTAGCGGTGCAGGGTCTGGCCGTCGGGATTTTTCCACGGCGCCACGGCCGGCAGTTCCAGATCCGCCAGCTGCTGCGAGAAGGCGTGTTCCTCGAGGATGGCGGCGTCGGTCCAGCGCAGGGGGCGGTAGAACTTGGCGATCATGGGTTCGGCTTCGTCGATGCCGACCTGGTAGACGCGGTTTTCATAGCTGTTGAGGGGGAAGATGCGGGCGTCCGACAGGAAGCCGAGGGATTCCACGGCGGAGATCACCAGGTCGGGGGTGAGGTGGGAGTAGTCGTCGTGCAGTTCGGGGTGCGTCATGGCGGCTCCCGCAGCGGTGGGTTGGCGGCATCCTAACACAAATCGCTTTTCAGGCTGCGCCGGCGCGGGTCTGCAGGGGCGTCTTGGCCAGCGCCCACACGTCCACACGTTTCACGCCGGATTTTTTCAGCAGCGCCGCCAGGGCGGAAGTGGTGGCGCCGGTGGTGACGACATCGTCCACCAGCACGATATGGCGCGGGCGGGGTTGCAGCCGGATCAGGGCAACGCGGTCCAGTTTGAAGGCGCGGGCGAGGTTCATCTGGCGCTGCTCGCGGGACAGGGTTTTTTGCTCCTGCGTGGCGCGGGGCTTGCTGAGCAGGGTGTGATGGACGGGAATGTCCAGTTTGCGACCCAGCTGGTGGGCCAGCAGTCCGGCCTGGTTGAAGCCGCGCTGGCGCTGGCGGAGCGGGTGCTGGGGCACCGGCAGCAGCAGGTCGGGGCGGGGTTGGCGGGCCAGTTCCGGCGCCAGCCAGCGGCTGAAACTGCTGACCAGCTCCGGGCGGGGCTGCTGTTTCATGGTGAGGATCAGCTGGTCCAGGGGGAAGCGGTAGATGAGGGGCGCAAAGCAGTGGTCCACCGCCGGCAGGTCCAGCTGGCAGCGCGGACACAGGGAGTCCTGCGGGTGGGGCAGGGGCTCGCTGCAGGTGCGGCAGGCATGCCGGTTCCAGGGCAAGTCGTTGAAACAGTTGCCGCAGAGGTCGGTGGCGGTATGGGCAGGGCGATGGCAGAGCAGGCAGACGAACATGGCGATGGATTCCGGTCAGGCTTAATTGATTTGGGTTAAAATTGTCCAGCAGTAAACTTTGAAACTTCTTGCTGGTTGACAGCTCGGGCGGCCCGGTTAAGATGCCCATAACCCGGCAGTCACCATTCAAGACAGCCCCCACACAAATAAAACCAAGCCGAACCATATCAGGAGCAGAGGGAATGACCGCATCGCAGAATCCAGTAGCCAACCTGCGCCACGACTGGACCATCAAGGAAATCGAGGCCCTGTTCCAGCTGCCCTTCAACGATCTGATGTTCCAGGCCCAGACCGTCCACCGCCAGAACCACGATCCCAACGCGGTGCAGATCAGCACCCTGCTCAGCATCAAGACCGGCGCCTGTCCCGAGGACTGCAAGTACTGCTCCCAGAGCGGCCACTACAACACCGGCCTGGAGAAGGAAAAACTGCTGGAAATCCAGAAAGTGGTGACGGAAGCGAAGATCGCCAAGGAGAAGGGCGCGTCGCGTTTCTGCATGGGCGCCGCCTGGCGATCCCCGCGCGAGAAAGACATGCCCTACGTGCTGGAAATGGTGAAGCAGGTGAAGTCACTGGGCATGGAAACCTGCATGACGCTGGGCATGCTCGACAAGAATCAGGCGCAGTCGCTGGCGGACGCCGGGCTGGATTACTACAACCACAACCTCGACACCTCGCCGGAACATTACAATTCCATCATTACGACGCGTACGTATCAGGATCGCCTGGATACGCTGGCCAACGTGCGTGAAGCCGGCATGAAAATCTGCTGCGGCGGCATTCTGGGCATGGGCGAAAGCCAGCGCGATCGCGCCGGCCTGCTAATGCAGCTGGCGAATCTGCCGGATCATCCCGAGAGCGTGCCGATCAACATGCTGGTGAAAATCGAAGGCACGCCGCTGGAAAACGTGGAAGATCTGGAGCCGTTCGATTTCATCCGCACCATCGCGGTGGCGCGCATCCTGATGCCGAAATCCTTCGTGCGTCTGTCCGCCGGACGTGAGGCAATGAACGAGCAGATGCAGGCCATGTGTTTCCTCGCTGGCGCCAACTCGATTTTCTACGGTGAAAGACTGCTGACCACCTCCAATCCCGAAGCGTCGAAAGACATGCAGCTGTTCAACAAGCTGGGCATCCGTCCGCTGGAACTGGGCGGCACCACCGACGAGGCGATGGAAGAAGAATTGCTGGCGGCGGTGGAGCACCAGAAAACCGCGCACTTATTTGTGGATGCGGCGCGGGCCAAACCGGCGACGGCGGAAGTGCCGGCCGCCTGTCCGAAGCGGCATTGAGTTTCGTTCATGTCCGATCCATTCCAGCTGGCGCAGCGGCTGCGTGACAAACAGCAGCAACATCTGTATCGCCGCCGCCGTCTGCTGGAATCGGCGCAAAGCGCCCGCGTGCGAGTCGACGGGCGCGATGTCCTGAATTTCTGCAGTAACGATTATCTTGGACTTGCCAACCATCCGCGCGTGATTGCGGCGCTGCAAAACGCGGCGGCGGAGATGGGCGTGGGCAGTGGCGCGTCCCATCTGGTGATCGGCCACAGCCATTTTCATCATCAGCTGGAAGAAGAGCTCGCCGCGTTTGTGCAGCGTCCGCGCGCGCTGCTGTTTTCCAGTGGTTTCATGGCGAATCTCGGCGCGATCAGCACGCTGGTGGATCGCAACGACATCGTGCTGGAAGACAAACTCAATCATGCCTCGCTGCTGGATGGTGCGCTGCTGAGTCGCGGTCAGTTGCAGCGCTATCAGCACAATGATGTGGGCAATCTGCGGGAACGCCTGAATGCACTGGATGGCAAGCGCGCGCTGGTAGTGACGGATTCGGTATTCAGCATGGACGGCGATGTTGCGCCGCTGCCGGAGATTGCCGCCGCCTGCGTAGAAAAAAATGCCTGGCTGATGGTGGACGACGCCCACGGCTTTGGCGTGCTGGGAAAAAACGGGCGCGGTGCGCTGGATCTTTTCAACCTGACGAACGATCAGGTGCCCGTGTACATGGCCACGCTGGGCAAGGCGCTGGGCAGTTACGGCGCGTTCGTCGCCGGCAGTGATGACCTGATCGAATGCCTGATCCAGGAATGTCGTCCCTACATTTACACCACTGCGATTCCGCCGGCGGTCGCTGCGGCCACGCTGGAAAGTCTGCATGTGCTGCAGGAGGAATCCTGGCGTGTCGATCAACTGCACGCCCTGATCCGCCAGTTCCGGAATGGTGCAATGCAGCGGGGAATTGCATTGCCAGAATCGCACACGGCGATCCAGCCGCTGATCGTGGGTGCATCCGAAAAAGCAGTGCAGCTCAGTGAAAAACTGCTGCAGCAGAACATTCTGGTGGGCGCAATCCGTCCGCCGACGGTGCCGGTCAATACCGCACGCCTGCGAATTACCCTGAGTGCCGCACACACCGAATCCGATCTTGAACAACTGCTCGATGCGCTGCATGCGGCGCTGCTGTCCTGCAAGGAATAACTCATGGCTCTGACGCTGTATCACGACACCTATGCTCAAACGCCGGGCGCACACACCGACGCGCAGGAAAATCCCGCCGATCTGGTGCTGCTGCACGGTTGGGGCTTGCACAGTCTGGTGTGGGATGCAGTGATGCCCGCGCTGCTGGAACAGTTCCAGGTGACGGTGATCGATCTGCCGGGATTCGGTCGCAGTCCGGTGCCGGGCGGTGATTACAATCTCGATTATCTGGTGCAGCACGTGCTGGCGGTGGCGCCGGACAATGCCATCTGGATCGGCTGGTCCCTGGGCGGCATGGTGGCGATGCGCATTGCCGCGCAGTTTCCCGAACGGGTGAGCGCGCTGGTCACTGTTGCGAGCAATCCGCAGTTTGTGGCGGACGAGCACTGGCCCCAGGCACTGAAACCGGAATTGCTGCAGGGCTTCCGCAATCTGCTGGACGAAGACTGGGAAGGCACGCTGATCCGTTTTCTCGCCCTGCAGTGCAAGGACAGCGACAGCATGCGCGACGACATTCGCACGCTGAAAGAGATTGTGTATTTCCACGGACTGCCCGCGCAGAAAGCGCTGCGCTGCGGGCTGGAAATCCTGCGCGACGTGCGGCTGCTGGATGACGTGAAACGCATCCAGTGTCCGACGCTGCATGTGTTTGGCGAGAACGACAATCTGGTGCCGGTCAGTGCTGCCAGTGCCATTCGCGCCGTGCAGCCCGCTGCGCAGACCGCCGTGATCAAGGGTGTGAGTCACGTGCCGTTTCTGTCTGCGCCGGAGCTGTTTCTGCAGGCGTGTCAGGATTTTTTCCGCGAGCAGACGCCACTGTGACGACACCCGTCAACAAGCGCGCCGTGGCGCAGAGTTTCAGTCGCGCCGCGCAGCAGTACGATCAGGTGGCGCAGCTGCAGATGCAGGTGGGTGCGCAGCTGCTCGCCATGCTTGATCAGCAGGTGCAAACCGCGGTCACGCTTGATATCGGCTGCGGCACCGGCAATCTCACCCGGCATTTGCAGCCGTTTTGTGACACGCTGATTGCGCTGGATTTTGCGCCGGGCATGCTGCAGTACGCGCGCGCCCATCATGGCCAGCGGATTCACCACTTCATCTGCGCCGACGCGGATGCCCTGCCGCTGGCGGAGAACAGCGTGGATCGGGTGTTCAGCAATTTCGCCCTGCAGTGGAGCGAATCGCTGCCGCGCCTGCTGCAGAATCTGTTTGCCGTGCTGCGTCCCGGCGGACAGCTGATTTTTTCCATTCCCGGTGAAAATACACTGCGGGAATTGCAGCAGGCCTGGCAGCAGGCTGATCCGGCGCACCGTCATGTGAATGAATTCCTGGCGCTGGAAACGGTGCGCACAGCGCTGCAGCAAGCCGGCTTCCGGATTGATTGTGCCGAGGCCGAGCCGCGCGTCATGCGCTATCGCAGCGTGCGTGAACTGACCCATGAACTGAAAACCCTGGGCGCCCATATTGTGAATGGCGAGCGCAACCGGCAGCTGACCGGCAAGCGCGCGCTGGCGGCCATGCTGCAGGCTTACGAGCAGCTGCGCACGGCGGATGGAACCCTGCCGGCCACCTGGAACGTCATTCGTGTCAAAGCGTACAAGCCGCTGGAAGCGACCTGATTTGCCTGCGGCCCCAGCCGAATCAATCCCGTTGATGCAAGGAATATCCCCGTGAAAAAGGCCCGCTTCTTCATTACCGGCACTGACACCGACGCCGGCAAAACCGTTGCCACCCTGGCGCTGCTGCACGCGTTCAAGCAACGCGGCCTGCAAACACTGGCGATGAAGCCGCTGGCCGCCGGCTGTGACGAAGTCGATGGCGCACTGCGCAATGCCGACGCGCTGCAACTGCAGGCCGCTGCGACCGTGCAACTGCCGTACGAACAGGTTAATCCGGTGGCGCTGAAAGCGGCGATCGCACCGCACATTGCCGCCGAGCGGGAAGGGCGTCGCCTGCTGGCATCGCGGCTGGCCGGTCTGATCCGGGGCACCCTGATGACCCCGGCAGACGTGTATCTGGTGGAAGGCGCCGGTGGCTGGTACGTGCCCCTCAACGAGCGGGAAACCCTCGCCAATCTGGTCAAGGATCTGCAGATTCCAGTCATTCTGGTGGTCGGCATGCGGCTGGGCTGTCTCAACCATGCCATCCTCTCGGCCCGCGCCATCCAGCTTGATGGCGTGCGGGTGGCCGGCTGGATTGCCAACTGCGTGCAGCCGGATTTTCCCGAGCTGCAGGCGAATGTCGCAACGTTGCAGGGCATGCTCTCGGCTCCCTGTCTGGGGGTGATTCCCCATTCTCCCGCGCTGGACCGGGAAGAGCTGGCAGCCGCCATTGATACCGATTTGCTATTAAAACCCTACCTCTAAGCAGCAAGCCGTAGCGCAGGGGCGGGGAGCAGCCGGAAATCAATCACTTCCCCGTCCGGCCGGGCCTGGCTGAGTTGTACACAATTCGCGCAACCTGGTGCCCTGCACTATACTCCAGACACAGCCCTGAAACCGTCCCGGTTCAGGGTAGTAACCGTCCAGGGGTTTGTAGTCATGGCAATTGGTTCCGTATTCGGGAATGGCGTTGCAGGGATCCAGAAGGGCTGGAACACCGTCAACCGCGCCAGCGCGCAGATAGCGCAGGTCGGTGAGTCGGCCGACCCGGCCAGCGATCTCACCAAAAGTGCCGTCAGCCTGATGCAAGGCAAGCTGCAGGTGCAGGCATCGGCCAAGGTGCTCGAGACCGCCAACAAAACCATGGGCAGCATCATCGATATCGAGGTCTGAACTGGGCGTAAACCCGGGCCGGATCGCAAGCGACAGGTGACGACATGCTTATCCAGCCGCCGGCACAGAGCGCTACCCAGGTAGCGACATTTGCCAGCTCAATGTCCGCAACGGGCGTGGAGCAGCCGCTGGTGCGTGCGCCCATCGCGCCCGTCACCGAATCCTCCGCCGACGCGTCCACCCAGAATCAGCTACAGAATTTCCAGCTGCCCGAGCGCTCTTCCGCTGCGACCCGTGCCGAGGCCGAAGACAAGTCCCCGGCGTCTGAAGATTCGGCCAGTGCTTCCCGCTCCAGCGAACAGGACGCGGCCCGTGCCGAGGCCGATCGCCAGAAGCAGCAGATGGAAGCGGACCAGGTGGTGATCGACCAGCTCAAGGCCCGCGACCGCGAGGTGCGCGTGCATGAGGCGGCCCATGCGGCGGCAGGGGGCCAGTATGCCGGCTCACCCAGCCTGGAATACACGCGCGGCCCGGACGGCAAGAACTACGCCACGGGCGGAGAGGTCAGCATCAGCACGTCTGCCGTATCCGGCGATCCCCAGGCCACCATCGAGAAAGCCCGCGTGATCCGGGCTGCCGCCCTAGCTCCCGCCGAACCCTCGGCGCAGGACCGTCGCGTGGCGGCTGAAGCCATCCAGATGCAGACCCAGGCCTTGTCGGACCTGCAACGCCTGAAGGCAGAAGAAAAGGCGGCAGAGGAACAGGCCAGGGCCGAGAAGCTGAAAGAAGATGAACAGGCCGAAACAGCGGCTGACACCACGGCGGAAGAGGAAGCACCGGCCCGGAACAGCCCCCCCGTGGAGAAGCCCGTTGTGCAGGTCGCTGCGGCAGCCACCACAGTCAATGACAGCAGCGCGGACGAAACAGAGGATACCGCCGGCAGCGAAGAATCCCGGTCCAGCGAACCCCGTCCCGATGCCCGCCAGCAGCTGGAGAAAATCCTGCTGGGTTCTGCTGGGCTGCTGGAGCAGGCCAATCGCCAGGGCCTGATTGATCCCCAGAACCCGTTCGGCAAGAGCGGCTATCTCGACGTCATCGCCTGAGTCCATCCCCCCCTTTTTTTGGACCGAATCTCGAGTCCGGTGCCGGCCTTGCGAGCGCACATTCCATCGATCGGTAAACAAAAACCTGCCTGTATGAATAATGTAACCGCACCTTGACGAAATGAAACACCTGTTTGAAACTTGTGTTTCAGACGGTCAAGTCACGCGTGCTCGCTATGCCGCTAGTCTCTAAATGACTGAAAAAGAGCCGCTTTATCGCGAAAAATGGCAGACTTGGCAGTCATCAAAAATTCTAACGCTTGTTTGAAAACATCAGGTAGTATCCTCAGCCGATACCAGTCGGGTGCCCTGCGGACACCCGCCGTCCGGAACACAGAAGTGACAAACGTGCTTTACTGATTCGGTCGGTACAACGAATTTGCAAGGTGAAAAGGCTCCCGGCGTCTGTTCCCTGCCGGGGTGAAACAGGTTGTAGCAATGCCCGCGCAGCACCGGGCCAGAGGGTTGAACCATGCCAGCGTACAAAGCTCCCAGACGCGATATCCAGTTCCTGATGCACGAAGTATTCAATGCGGAAGGCCACTACAAGGCCCTGCGCGGCGATGAAGACGTCAACCGCGACCTGATTGACGCCATCGTGGAAGAAGCCGCGAAGTTCTGTGAAAACGAACTGGCACCCCTCAACCGCAGTGGCGACGAGGAAGGCTGCGGTTTCGACAACGGCGTCGTCACCACGCCGAAGGGCTTCAAAGAGGCCTACCAGAAATACGTCGAAGGCGGCTGGCCGTCACTGTCCGCTCACGTCGAAGACGGCGGACAGGGCCTGCCCAACTCCCTCGGCATCGTCATGAGTGAAATGATGGGCACCGCCAACTGGTCCTGGGGCATGTACCCCGGCCTCAGCCACGGCGCCATCAAGACCCTGGAACAGCACGGCACCCACGAGCAGAAGCAGACCTTCCTGACCCGCCTGATCAGCGGCGAGTGGACCGGCACCATGTGTCTGACCGAACCCCATTGCGGTACTGACCTGGGCATCCTGCGCACCAAGGCCGAACCCAATGCTGACGGCTCCTACGCCATCACCGGCACCAAGATTTTCATTTCCGCCGGCGACCACGACATGGTCGACAACATCATCCACATCGTGCTGGCGCGCCTGCCGGACGCACCGAAGGGCACCAAGGGCATCTCCCTGTTCATCGTGCCGAAAGTAAACGTCAATGCCGACGGCTCCCTGGGCGCGCGCAACAGCGTCAACTGCGGCTCCATCGAGCACAAGATGGGCATCAAGGCGTCCGCTACCTGCGTGATGAATTTCGACAAGGCCAAGGGCTTCCTGATTGGCCCGCCCAACCGTGGCCTGAACTGCATGTTCACCTTCATGAACACCGCTCGCGTTGGCACTGCAATTCAGGGTGTGTCGGCGGCGGAAGCTTCCTACCAGGGTGCGCTGACTTACGCCAAGGAGCGTCTGGCCATGCGTGCGCTGAGCGGTCCGAAAGCGCCGGACAAGGAAGCCGATCCGATCATCGTGCATCCGGATGTGCGTCGCATGCTGCTGACCCAGAAAGCGTTTGCCGAAGGTGGTCGCGCGCTGATTTACTACCTGGCCCAGCATTCCGATGTAGTCGAGCAGGGCAAGGACGAAGCGGCGAAGAAAGCGTCCGACGACATGATGGCGTTCCTCACGCCGATCGCAAAAGCGTTCTGCACCGAGACCGGTCTTGAAGCAGCCAACCACGGCGTGCAGGTTTTCGGCGGTCACGGTTTCATCCGCGAGTGGGGCATGGAACAGATCGTGCGCGACACCCGCATTGCCACGCTGTATGAAGGCACCACGGGCGTGCAGGCGCTGGATCTGCTCGGTCGCAAAGTGATGCTGACGCAGGGCGCACTGCTGAAAAATTTCTCCAAGCTCGTGCACAAGTTCTGCGTTGAAAATGGCGACAATGCCGGCATTCGCGAGTTCGTTGAGCCGCTGGCTGCCGTGAACAAGGAGTGGGGCGATGTGACCACCCAGATCGGCATGAAAGCGATGATGAACCAGGAGGAAATCGGCGCCGCTGCGGTGGACTACCTGATGTACAGCGGGTATATTACCCTCGCGTATTTCTGGGCTCTGATGGCGAAAGTCGCCAGCGAAAAACTCGCTGCCGGTACCGCCGAGGAAGGCTTCTACACCGCGAAGATCCAGACCGCAAGATTCTACTTCAAGCGCATTCTGCCGCGTACCAAGTCACTGGTTGAAACCATGAATGGCGGCCTCAACAGCTTGATGGATATGGAAGTTGAAAACTTCGGCTTCTATTGATTGAAACGGTTCCCTCTGTAGTCCTTTGCCCGCGACCAAGCGGGCTTTTTTTTGCCTGCAGTTTTTGCAGGTTTTTGCGTGCAATTGCCGCGTGACGCAGGTTGGGAGTGTGAGCCGGGTGTGCGCGGATTGAATCTGCAGCCCTGGAATTAAAAAGGCGGACCGCTTGGAAGCCGGCCCGCCTTTTTTGTTGTGCGAATTTATTTGACCAGATTGGTCCAGGATTTTCCTTTTTCCTTCTTGTCTGTGCTGTCCAGCGTACCCAGATCATCGTCGACATCTTCAACGCTGACGTCTTCCAGTTTTTCAGCCTTGGCGGCTTCCTTCTTCGCATCCTCGGCGGCCTTTTTGGCGACGGCTTCAGCCTGCTGTTTCTGCTTGGCGGCGTCGGCTTCCTTGCGCGCCTGCTCTTCCGCCAGGCGCTTGCGCTCTTCATCCAGCTTGGCCTGACGGGCGGCATCATCCTTGGCTTTTTGCAGCTTGGTTGTCAGTGCAGCTTTCTGTGTCTTGATGCTTGCAGCCGTGCGGTTCTGGCAGGCTTCGGTGGAATTCATCAGCTGGGAGAATTCCTGGCTCACTTTCCAGTCGGCGTTCTGCTGCACGGACGCAATCAGCTTGCTGTTGGTGGTGACCTTGCGTTTCAGTGCGGCGGAGTTGTTGTAATCCGCCTCAGCTTTGGCCAGATCATTTTCATCATTGAAACGCTCGCTGGTTTTCTGTGCGGACTCGCAGGCCGTCAGGGATTGCCGCAGCAACGCGGTGCCATCCTGAATATCCTTCTCGCTGCCGCGTTTGTTCTTGGTGGCGGTGCGAATGTAGCCTGACACTTCGCCTTCGCAGGCGGCCGCGCTGTCCACCAGCTTTTTCAGGTTCACGCTTTCGGGACGTTCCGGTTGCGCGCTCATGGTGGCAAAGGCGTCGCCGTTTTCGCGGGCGGCCTTCTTGAATTTCATCGCGTTGTTCAGCTGCTGGTTCACCGCGTCCAGATCGTTGAGCGAGAACTTGGGCGAGGTGATTGCAGTCTTGGCGTTGGTGCATTCGGTCAGGAAGCTTTGATAGTCGGTGGCGGCCTTGGTCATGGCAGCGGCAACGGCGCTTTCCTTGCGTGAAGCTTCCGCCAGCTTTTCTTCCACGCGGGAACAGGCACGGACCTTCGATGCCATCGCAAACACTTCCATGATGGTTTCGGTGATGATGAAGGCGTCGTCGCGGTAGCGTTTGTATTCGTCCAGATTGGTTTGTGCGCCGGCGACGTTGCCGGCGTCGATGGCTTCCTTGGCGGCGTCACAGTAGGTGAAGCCCTTTTCCAGAATCGGCGTGGCTTCGGCGCGCTTGATGTCCAGTTCCACGCGTTCGCAGTAGCGCAGGTTCTTGTCCATGTCGCGCTGGGTGGTGCTGAGGATGCTGCTGTCCATGGCGGTGGCCTTGTCCAGCGACTTCAGGTAACTGTCGAATTTCTTCTTGGCGCCGTTCAGATCCTTGGTGCGCAGGGTGTTGGCCTCGGTACATTCCTTGAAGCCCTTGAGGTACTCGTTTACCGCATCTTCGAAGGAGTCGGCGCTGGCGATGCCCGGCAGGAGCAGCAGGGTGGTCAACAGCAGGCGCTGGGTGATTCTGAACTGAGCCATATTCGTTGTGCACCTATGTGTATTGTCTGTGCAGGTCGAAAGTCGAAATAAGGACGGGGCTGCTTATCGATAAAAACGTATAAGAGCGACCGGCAATTCCCTCTAAACCAATGAATTAACTGGTTTTTGCTCCATGGATATTAAATATAGATCAAGTTTGTGAGTCTTTATAGGAAACTTTTTCTGTTTGGCCGGCCGCGCGCGGGCCGCCGGGCGGGTGAATGGTGCTGAAGCGGACTGTCTGGTCGCATGCAATTTAGGGATAAGTGACCGGGAATCGCGGTTCCGTTTGCGGACTGATGTGGCATAATGTGCGGCCACTTTACGAACCGGAATGGGTGTCTCGCCCTTCCATCCTTGGGAGCTTTTTGCATGCTGTCCTTTCTGCCGGGGCCCATCAAGGGCGCGCTGGCATTTCTGCTGATGACCCTGAACACCGTCGTGTGTGTGGTGCCTCTGCTGTTGCTGACGCTGCTGAAAATCGTATTTCCGATGAAGTTCTGGCAACGCTGGATTACGGCGGTGCTGGTGGTGATTGCGGAAAGCTGGATTGCCAACAACAACGCGGTGCTGGCGTTGACCCAGAAGCTGCAACTGGATGTGCGCGGCCTGGACAATCTGCATTATCACGGCTGGTATTTTGTCACCAGCAATCACCAGGGCTGGGCCGACATCCTGATCCTGCAGAAGATTTTCAATCGCCGGATTCCGTTCCTGAAGTTTTTCCTCAAGCAGGAGCTGATCTGGGTGCCGCTGATGGGTGCGGCCTGGTGGGCGCTGGATTTTCCCTTCATGAAACGGCATTCGAAGGAATACCTGGAAAAACATCCGGAAATGAAAGGCAAGGATCTGGAAACCACGCGCAAGGCGTGTGAGAAATTCAGCGAGCTTCCGGTGTCGGTCATGAATTTTCTGGAAGGCACCCGATATACAAAACAAAAGCACGATCAACAGCAATCGCCGTATAACTATTTACTAAAACCGAAGTCGGGCGGCATTGCGTTCGTGTTATCCGCTATGGGGGGACAGTTGCGTTCGTTGCTGGACGTGACGATTGTGTACCATGACAAAGCCTCTGGCTTTTGGGATTTGATGTGTGGCCGGATTCGTCGCATATCAGTACGCGTTGTGGAACGTTCCATCCCGGCGGAATTTGCCCAGGGCGATTATGAGGAAGATGCGGAGTTTCGCGCGCGCTTCCAGGCCTGGGTTAATGAGCTATGGCAGGAAAAAGACGTACTGATCGCAGCGATGAAACAGGAAGCGGCCGCTTCCGTTTAGGTTCTGTTGATAGGTTTCATGTATGTCCAAACCATTGTTCAAACCGGCTGAGACCAATCTGGCTCAGTTGTTCATGCGCGCATTCTACTGGGCCGATGAGGGCCTGCAGAATACGCTGCGGCAAAAGGGCTGGCCCACGATCACGCGGGCGCAGTCGATGGTGTTTGTGAATATCGGTGAGGGGGTGACGCGTCCTTCCGAGATCGCGTCCCGCGTGGGGGTGACCCGGCAGGCGATTCACCAGACCATCAACGAACTGGTGCAGCTGGGTTTTCTGAAGCTGGAACCCGATCCGGCGGACCGGCGTGCCAAGGTGGTGGTGTTCACGGAAACCGGTGCCCGGATCGGACGCGATGCGGTGGATGCGCTGCTGCAGATCGAGCAGGCGCTGTCGAACCGGATTGGCGCGGCGCAGGTGAAGGCGCTGCGGGAAGCGCTGACCCAGCCCTGGGGAGAGCCGTACCGGCCGGTGTGAGTGCCGTCCGGACTCGTCCGGGCACATTGAACAGACTGGTGTCAAAATCAAAAGGCCAAACCGCGCAAACGGTCTGGCCTTTTTTGTCGGGCAGCGGTGTTGCGTGCCCGCGTGCTCAGCGATTGCCGCTGGGGCGGCGCGGACGGCGACGGCGCTGGTTGTGCTTGTGGCTGTCGCGCTCTTTCTGCTGTTCCGGCGTGACGTTGGGCGGAGGAATTTCGGCCAACAGTGACGGCTCCGGTTGCGAGCAGTCCAGTTTGGCGCCCAGCAGTTTTTCGATAGCGGGCAGCTGGAAGGCATCTTCCTCGCAGGCGAAGCTGATGCTGGTGCCGGACTTGCCGGCGCGACCGGTGCGGCCGATGCGGTGCACGTAGTCTTCCGGATCTTCCGGCAGCGTGTAGTTCACGACAAAGGTGATGTCGTCGATGTGAATACCGCGACCGGCGACGTCGGTGGCGATCAGCACGCGGATTTTCCCTTCGCGGAAACCTTCCAGCACCTTGATGCGTTTTTCCTGCGGCACTTCACCGGACAGCATGGCGCACTTGATGCCGTAATCGCGCAGCTTGTGGGTGAGGTCGCGGGTTTCGTCGCGGCGGTTGGCGAAGATCATAACCCGCTCCAGCTGTTGCTGGTCGATCAGGTTGTACAGCAGGGTGAATTTTTCCTCGGTGGTGACGATGTACACCTTCTGGTCGACGGTGTCGGCGGCGGCGTTCTCGCTGGCCACTTCCAGATGCTCGGCGTTGCGGGTCCAGCTGCCGGACAGGTTCATGATGTCCTGGGTGAAGGTGGCGCTGAACATCAGGGTCTGGCGGTATTCCTTGAACGGGGTTTCGCGCACCAGGCGTTTCACGTCGGGGATGAAGCCCATGTCGAGCATGCGGTCGGCTTCGTCGATGACGACGATTTCGGTTTCGCTCAGGAACAGGTCCTTGTTGCGCACGAAGTCGATCAGGCGGCCGGGGGTGCCGACGACGATGTCGATGATTTCGTTCTGCAGGCGGCGCTGTTGCTTCTGGTAATCCATGCCGCCGACGATGCTCATCAGGGTGAGCGGGGTGTGTTTGATCAGGGCGCGGGCGTCTTTCTCGATCTGTATGGCCAGTTCGCGGGTGGGCGCCAGGATCAGGGCGCGGGGTTCGCCGTTGTAACGTTCTTCCTGCTCGGGGGTGTTCAGCAGGGTGTTGATGACGGTGACCAGAAAGGCGGCGGTTTTGCCGGTGCCGGTCTGGGCCTTGCCGATGACATCCTTGCCGGTGAGGGACAGGGGCAGGGACAGGGCCTGGATCGGGGTGCAGAATTCAAAGCCCAGGTCGTCGATGGCCTGCTGCAGGCGCGGGTCCAGCGGCAGTTCGCGGAAGCGTACCTGCGGAACGGGCGGCAGGGTGGCGGCGGGCGTGGCATTGGGGGTTGTATCGGTGCTGGCAGCTGCCGGCTCCGAAACTGCCCCGGCAATGGCGCCGGCGACGATGCCTGCGGCGGCGATGGTGCCAGCGGCCTCCGGCATCGGTTCGGCAATGGCGGCTTCCGCTGGTACAGGTTCAGCAACAGTTTCGGCGACAGGCGCTGCGGGCGTCGCGGCGGCTTCTGGCGGGACGGATTCCGCTACTGCATCGGCCAGAGGTGCCTCGGCGACTGGTGCTGGCGCATTTTCACTGGCGGCAGCGGATTCGGCGCTGTCGCAGGAAGCAACCGGCGCAATGGCCGGCAGGGTGTCGTCCGGACTGGCTTCGGCAGCAGGAGGGGTAACGGGGTTGGTGGTGTCGGTGGTGTTCGGGGCAGCGGTCTCGCCGGCTGCGCCTGGGTGTTCGGGGTGCAGTTGTTCAGTCATCTGTATCTGGGAGCCTTGTTGGGGTGCATTCGAATTCGGATAACCCCCGGTTCGAGGACCGGGCGTGATCGTACGCAGGTTATGCAAATCCTCGGGATAATCAATATCCAGAAGAATAGCGGCATCGGGCACGTAGAGTACACCTATTTCGGCGGAATGTTGCGCCAGCAGGTTGCGCGCGCCGTGCTCGCCGTGCAGTTGGGTGAGGGCGGAAAAAAAACGCCGCTGGAATCCGCGCGGATGGCCGGCACGGGCCGGGTCGAAGGCTTGCCCGCGGTGGATTGCAGCGGTCGGGTCGGTGGTGGTGGCCGGCAGCTGCGGAATCACGATGGCATGTTGCGACAGCGCTGCGGCAACGGCGCGATAGGTCTGCGGCTGGAGGGCGGGCATGTCGGCCAGGCAGATCAGCCAGCCGTTCCAGTCAGCGGTGGCGCGCACGCCGGCGGCGATGCTGTGACCCAGGCCGCCGGCGTGATCGGGATTGGCAATCAATGGCAGCGGGTAGCGGCGGATGGCTTCCAGCAGGGCGGTGTCATCCGGCCGGTGGACCAGCGCCATCGGCAGCCCGCTGGCGGCAATGGCGTCGAGTGTGTGCTGGATCAGTGGACGACCATCGGCCAGCGGGTGCAGCAGTTTGGCGGCGCCGAAGCGGCGGTGGGAACCGGCCGCCAGAATCAGGCAGCCGGGCAGTGCAGTGGTGCGGGCAGACGCTTCCGTCATGACGCGCGGCGGATGTGACGCACCAGATCGGCAGTAATACTCAGGGCGATTTCTGCCGGCGTCTTGCTGCCGATGGCGAGTCCCACCGGTGCGTGCAGGCGGGCGATCTGGGCGGATGACAGGTCGAGTTGCTGCAGCCGCTGCAGGCGTTTTTCCGTGGTGCGCATCGAACCCATGGCGCCGATGTAGAAGGCCTCGCTGGTGAGGGCTTCCATCAGGGCCATGTCGTCGACACGCGGATCGTGGGACAGGGTGACGATGGCGCTGAGGGCGTCGCTGGCGTGGGCTCGCACCACGTCGTCCGGCATGCCGGCATGGTTGGCAGTGAAATCGTGCGGCCAGTGGTCGAAGGCGCCGGGGCGCGGATCGCAGACGTGGATGTCGAAATCGAGCGTGCGGGCGAAGCCGGCGAGGAATTCGGCCACCTGATTGGCGCCCACCAGCAGCAGGCGAAAGCGCGGCCCCAGATAATTGCGGAAGTGCCCGCTGCCCAGTTGCACCGGTTGCGGTGTGGCGGGTTTCAGCTGGCTGTGGCAGGTGTTGCCGGTGGCCGCATCAGCCACTGCCGTGGTGCGCACGAAGCCGCGCCGCTGTTCCAGCATGGTCACCATGTCCTGCAGGTGGGTCTTGCAGGCCGCGTTCGGCAGCAGCGGTTCCAGCACCAGGGTCAACGATCCGCCGCAGGGCAGACGCATGCGACTGGCTTCCTCGGCGGAGATGCCGTAGGTCTCCAGATGCACGCGATCACGGGAAAAATGGCCCAGCCGCAGTTTGTCCAGCAGTTCATCTTCCACACAGCCACCGGACAATGATCCGATGGCACCCTGTTCCGCGCACCAGCCCAGCAGTGAGCCGGCGGGGCGCGGCGAGCTGCCCCAGGTGGCGGCGATGCTGATCAGCCAGCAATGCTGACCAGCCTGCAGCCACTGCTGCAGGGCGCGGATGACCTGTTCGTTGCTGCTCTGCATTTTGATGCCGCTTCCGTCAGGCCAGCTTCAGCGGCAGATCGCGCAGGCGCTGGCCGGTGGCGGCGAACACGGCGTTGGCCAGTGCCGGTGCCGCCGGAGGTACGCCCGGTTCGCCCACGCCACCCGGTTCTTCGTTGCTGCTGACCAGATGCACTTCGATCGCTGGCGATTCGTTCAGGCGCAGCAGGGAGTAGTCGCCGAAGCCGCCTTGCTGCACGGCGCCGTCCTTGATGGTGATGTCGCCTTTCAGCGCTGCGGTGAGGCCGAAGATCACGCCGCTTTCCATCTGCATGGCCACCACGTCCGGATTGACGATCCTGCCGCAGTCGATCGCCACCACCACGCGATGCACCCTGATCTGGCCATTGCTGACGCTGGCTTCCACCAGTTGCGCGGCGTAGGAGCCGAACGACGGATGCACGGCGATGCCCTGCGCGGCGCCCGGTGTCCTGGGTTGGCCCCAGTTGCCTTTCTCCGCCGCGACTTTCAGCACGTTGGCCATGCGCGGATTGTTTTTCAGATGCGCCAGACGGAACTGCACCGGGTCCTGACCGGCCTTGTGGGACAGTTCGTCCATGAAGCTTTCCACCATGAAGGCGTTGATCGAGTGGCCCACCGAGCGCCAGAAGCCGGTGCGCAGGCCGGGATCGGTCTGCACGTGACGGACTTCCACGTTGTCGACGTCGTAGCTGTATTCCATGGCGCCCTCGGTGCTGGGCGGGTCGGCCAGCAGACCGCCGTACACCATCGGTCCCAGGCTGGCGGTGCTGCGCACCATGCCGTCCGGCAGCCAGGCGGGCAGCACGGCGGTGGCCAGTTCCTGGAAGGAGTAGGCCAGGATCGCCGGGCAGACGTTCTTGTGGGACCAGCCGGTGATGCGACCCTTGCCGTCGAGTCCGGCGGCCATTTCGGTGTGGGCGGCGGGGCGGTAGAAATCGTGGCGGATGTCGTCCTCGCGGCTGAATACCAGTTTCACCGGCAGCTTGCTTTCGCGTGCGATGTGCACCGCTTCCACCACGTAATCGACGTTCAGGCGGCGACCGAAACCGCCACCCATCAGCGTGGTGTGTACCTGGATCTGGCTGCGGCGCAGGCCGCTGATTTCCTCGGCGATGGCGGCGCAGACGTCGGGCGCCTGGGTGGGCGCCCAGACTTCGCACAGGTCGTCGGTCAGGCGCACGGTGCAGTTCATGGGCTCCATGGTGGCATGGGCCAGATAGGGTGCGGTGTAGGTGGCGTTGACCTGCTGCGCGGATTCCGCGATGGCGTCCTGCGCGTCGCCGTCATTGCGCACGCTGCGACCGGATTCTTCCTTGGCCAGCCGGGCGAATTCCGCCTTGATATCGGCGGTGGAGCGCTTGGCCAGCGGCGGCAGCTCCCATTCCACCGTGACTTTTTCCAGTGCTTTCTGGGCGTGCCAGAAGGAGTCGGCCAGCACGGCGACGCCATTGGGAATCGCCACCACTTTTTTCACGCGCGGCATGCGGTCGGCGCCGTTGGCCTGCCAGCTTTTCACGGTGCCGCCGATGACCGGGCAACGTTTCAGGGCGGCGCTGTACAGCTCCGGCAGCTGGGTGTCGATGCCGAATTTGGCAGTGCCCTGGGCTTTCATCGGTGCATCCAGACGCACCAGCGGCTTGCCGATGAAGCGATAGTGCTGCGGGGATTTCAGTTTCACGTCGGGGCGTGACAGCTGGCTTGCGGATTCGGCCAGCTGGCCAAACGGAATCTGCGCGCCGTTGTATTCGATGTAACCGTCCCGCGCCTGCACCTGCTTCACGTCGACCTGGAAACGCAGCGCCGCAGCGGCCCGCAGCATTTCCCGCGCCTGCGCGGCGGTGATGCTGAGCGGCTCGAAGCTGGAAATCATGCTGGTGCTGCCGCCAGTGATCTGGATGCCGAATTTCGGGTTGTTGAAGGCGCTGTTCACCGGCGCGGTTTTCACCTTGATCAGATGCGGCGCGGTATTTAGCTCCTCGGCGATCAGGGTGGTGAGGCCGGTCATGGTGCCCTGGCCCATTTCCGTGCGGTCGAGATAGAAAATGATGTCGTTACCCGGCGTGATGTGCAGCCAGGCGTTCACATCCCAGGTCTCCGGCGCGGCGGATGAAACGGTGGGCGTGGTGGAGCAGCCGGAAAGCGAGATGGGGAGCAGCAATCCGGTGCCCGCAATCCCCAGCGTCTTCAGAAAATCCCGACGAGTCTGCATGGAAGTTCCCTCTGTCTTGTTCTAACGGGCGATATCAGTCGCCCAGATTGTCCTGATAGGCAGCGAACGGGCCTGCGCCACTGTTGCTGTTCATGCGGGCGGCGGCGTCGTGGATGGCGGCGCGGATACGCACGTAGGTGCCGCAGCGGCACAGGTTGCCGGCCATGGCACGGTCGATGTCGTCGTCGGTGGGATTGGGATTGTGGGCCAGCAGCGCGCTGGCGGACATGATCTGGCCGGGCTGGCAGTAGCCGCACTGCGGCACGTTGTTCTGCATCCAGGCCTGCTGCACGGGATGATCGCCATTGGTGCTGAGGCCTTCGATGGTGGTGATGTTCTTGCCGGCAATGGCGCTGAGCGGCGTGATGCAGGAGCGCATGGCCTGGCCATCGATGTGTACGGTGCAGGCGCCACACAGTCCCTGACCACAGCCATATTTGGTGCCGGTGAAACCCAGCAGATCGCGAATGGCCCACAGCAGCGGCATCTCTGGCTCTGCGTCCAGTTGTACCGGTTTTCCATTGAGAGTGAATTGAGTCATGAAGGGCAGTCCTCTTGGTCCTGCCGCATTTTCTCGTACTCGGCGCGGGTGTGTAAACCGGTTCGGGTGTGTCTGTTTCCTTTTCTTTTGGCGGATGGAAACAGCCGGACAGTATATGTGCGGAGCAATCCAGTGATAAGGTTGCCGCTGTGCTCCGCGCCAGCGGCAGCCTTCCTCAAACAATCACCGGTCGATCAGTAGAGCTGTGCGTTCTATCAGTCAGAAAGGTATGCAGCTGCATACCACCTCATCCTTTAACAGCCTGCCTCCCGCGCTGCAGGATGCATTATCCGTTCCCGACGCCAATCCGTTTTTCAATGCGCATTTTCTCGGCCTGCTGGAACAGTGCGGCTGTGTCGGACCCAGTCGGGGCTGGCGGCCCTGCCATGTCTGGGTGGAGCGTACGGGCGAGCCGGTTTTCTTCCTGCCCGTCTATGAAAAATCCCATTCCTGGGGCGAGTTCGTGTTCGACCAGCGCTGGGCGCAGGCCTATCAGCAACATGGCCTGCGCTATTACCCGAAATGGGTGACCTGCATTCCGTTCACGCCCAGCATCGGGCCGCGCTGGTGGGTGAAGCCGGGCGAAAACGGGGCAGAACTGTTGCAGACGGTGCTGGATTTTGTGCAGGCGCAGACGCAGACCGGTGTTGCGTCCGGCTGGCATCTGCTGTTTGCGGACGGCTGGCCGCAAGGAGTGGGAAATGCGGATCTGCTGACGCGTCACGACACCCAGTTCCACTGGCAGAACCGTGCCTATCATCACTTCGACGATTTTCTCGCGCAGCTGAAATCTCGCAAGCGCAAGAACATCCGGCGCGAGCGTGAGCGGGTGGCGCAGCAGGGCGTGGAAATGCGTGTGCGCGAGGGCGCGGAGCTGGACGGGCAGGACTGGCAGCGTTTTTATCGCTGCTATGAAAACACCTATTTTGTGCGGGGCCAGCAGCCGTATCTGACTGCCGAATTTTTCCAGCGCATCGGTGCGGCCCGTGCGCACCAGATCATGATGGTGCAGGCGTGGCGCGACGGGCAGATGATTGGCGCGGCGCTGTGTTTTCACGATGCCACCACACTGTATGGCCGGCACTGGGGCGCGCTGGAGGAAGTGGAATGCCTGCATTTCGAAGCCTGTTTTTATCAGGGCATCGAGTATTGCATCCGGAAGGGCTTGCAGACGTTTGATCCCGGCACGCAGGGCGAGCACAAGCTGCTGCGTGGCTTTGAACCGGTGCAGACCACGTCGTATCACTGGATTGCGCAACCGGAATTCCGTGCGGCGATTGCGCGGCATCTGCAGTGGGAGCAGGCCGAAGCGCAGCGCTATTACGAGGCGGCGGGGGAGTGGTTGCCGTACCGCCAATCATCGGAGCAGGATTCTGCGGATTGAATGCGCCAGCGCTTTGTCTCAGGCGGCAGACACCACCGGCGGCATCGGACATTCCAGCGCCTCGCACACCGCGCGCAGCACTTCCAGTTCCCGCAGCGTGGCCTTGCCGTCATGCAGTGTGCAATCCACGCAGGCGTCGATCACCGGCTGCTTCAGCAGTGGTGTCAGCCGGTTCAGCTGGTCCAGCGCCTGCGTCATCTGCTTGGGCGACGGCGCCATCTGCAGATACGCGCTGCAATCCGCTTTCGTGAAGGTTTTCATCACTTGCGTGAAATTGCGCGTCTGCCGCTCGGCGGACTCGCCGCTGCTCTGCACGATGGCGCTGAACAGGGTGGCCAGCGACGCTTCCAGCGACTGAAAGGATTTGATCGAGCGGTGCGGACGCGGTGGTGGATTCAGGGCTTGCCGCACCAGATAGCTGATGATGAATTCCGTCAGCGTGACCTTGCCATCGATCTCGATGAGTTGCTGGCAGGTGGTGACGATGTGGTCCTGTTTCGATGCCTCCAGCGTGCGCAGGGTGGCCAGCGCAATGTCCAGCTGCGGCAGGCGGATCGCGGTGTCGGCCTGCTGCAGCAGGCGATAGAGTTCCACCGTGGTGCTGGCGCAGCTGTCGTTCACCCGCGCTTTCACCAGCGCAATGCTTTCCTTGCCGTGGCTGCGCATGCCGGTGAGGATCAGCGCATACAGCACGGCTTCGGCCTGTGCCGGATCATGGGCGGCGGTTTGCAGCGTTTCAGGCAGCGCGGCATGCAGCTGGTGTGCGTACTCGGCGTGCTGCGGTGTGGGCGTGCCGACGGAGGCCTTGATGGCTTGTGCACTCGCCGCGAAAGCCGGTCCCTGGGAGGAGGCCTCGCCTGAAGCAACCGCCGCCGCTCCGGTTCCAGTCCATTCCAGCGGAGCCAGAGAAGCAACGGTGTCGGCCACCGCTGATGGTGGCGCTGGCGGCTGTTCCTGAATGCGGCTGCGAAAGCGCGCCTTCAGCCGCGGCAGCAGGCCCGGATCAATGGCCTTGATGCGTTCGTCGATGGGCGGATGGGTGGACAGCAGGCCGTTCATTTTCAGGCGGATGGTGGTGCCGAAACAGAGATGGCTCATGTCTTCGGCATGCAGGCCCTGCAATAGCGACTGCCCGGAATGCTGGCCGATCGTGTACAGCGCGCTGGCGATGCCGTCCGGGTTGCGCGTGAACTGCACGGAGGAGGCATCGGCCAGAAATTCCCGCTGTCGCGAAATGGCCGCCTTGATCAGCCGGCCGAAGAACAGGCCGACATACCCGACACCCATCAGGCCCAGCCCCAGCAGCGTCAGCTGGAAGCCGCCCTTGCCATCGCGGTCACGGCGCCGGCTTTTGGTGCCCCGCACCAGGAACTCGCCGATCTGCCCGATCAGCAGAATGCCCGCCAGCAGTCCCAGCAGACGGATGTTCAGCCGCATGTCGCCGTTGAGAATGTGGGAATACTCGTGGCCGATCACACCCTGCAGTTCGTCGCGATTGAGCTGGTCCAGCGCGCCGCGCGTCACCGCCAGTACCGTGTTGGACGGCTCGGTTCCGGCCACGAACGCATTGATGCCCTGTTCCCGCTGCATTACATACACCCGGGGCACCGGTGTGCCGGACGCAATCGCCATCTCTTCCGTCACGTTCAGTAACTGGCGCTCGCGCGGATCGCGGGTGGCGGGATTCACCGGAGTGCCGCCCGCCAGCTTGGCCACGGCCACGCCGCCTCCCTTGCTCAGGCTGTAGATGCGACCCAGACTGCCCAGCAAAATCACCAGCAGGGTGAAGCCGCTCACCAGCCAGGACACCGGCATGCGCAGCCACTCCATCAGCGTCATGTCCATCTGTTCGAACGTGGCGCCGAGGGACACGAAGCAGACCACATTCACCGTCGCAATGATCGCCAGTACCGCCGCCACAAAATAGGCCACCAGCACGCTGCTTTTGCGCCGGGCGCGATGCTGGTTTTCAAAAAATGACATGAGAGGAAACCGCTCCGGTCAGCTGAAGGAAACCTTGACGGCCTGGCGCGCTTCGGTGTTTTCGATCTGCAGCTGTTCGGCCTGCGGGAAACGGCCGCCGGCGACGATGCTGTTGGGGAACTGCTCGCGATAGGTGTTGTACTCCATCACGGCATCGTTGAACGCCTGACGGGCAAAGGCCACGCGGTTTTCGGTGGAGGAAAGCTCTTCCATCAGGCCGTTCATGGTGGTGTTGGCTTTCAGATCGGGATAGCTTTCCGACAGCGCAAAGAACTTGCCTAGGGTGCCGGTCAGCGCGCTTTCGGCACTGGACAGCGCGCGCATGGCGGTGCCGTCATCGGGATGGCTGGCGGCCACTTTCGCCGCGGCCTGCGCCTGGTTGCGTGCCTCGATCACCGCCGTCAGCGTCTGCTTCTCGTGCTGCATGTAGGTTTTCGCGGTTTCCACCAGATTGGGAATCAGGTCATAACGCCGCTGCAGCTGCACATCGATCTGCGAGAACGCATTCTTGAAGCGGTTTTTCAGCGCCACCAGCTTGTTGTAGATGGAGATGAAATAGAACACCACGGCAGCAATAACGACGAGCGTGATAATGGTTCCCATGGGACAAGATCCTCTTGAGTGGGGGCCAGGTTGGTCGGATGGATCAACTAACTATAGCCAGCAACCTGTCACTGGGAACGGTCATTCGTCATGTTTTGCCAGTAACAATTGCTGCGCATAGGCCTCGCGGAAGTTCTTCAGGTAGATCTCCTGAAACTGCAGGGTGCTGCTGTGGTAGTGCGCGACAGCGGATTCCAGATCGCCGTGCTGTTTCAGCAGCTGGCCGAGAAAGCGGGCGGCGTAATCCAGATTGGTGGCGGGATCGAACAGCTCCTCCATCGACTCGAAATTCTCGCCGTGGAATTTCCAGTTGATCTGCATCAGGCCGATGTCGACGCTGCGCACGTCCAGCTTGCGGATTTCCCACTGGTGCGGCGGCTCGATGCCCATCAGCGCCGCCCGCTGGCGCAATCCCGCCAGAGCCTTTTGCGCCGCAGGTCCGGACGGGAAAAACAGCCGGTTGGAGCCGTTTTCATAATCCACCCGCAGTAGCCAGGGATTCTGCCGCACCTTGCGGATCAGCCGCACCGCCTGGTAGGGCGACTCCGGCCGGAAGCTCTCCCAGTTGATGTTCACCGCCCACGGATAGTTGTTCGACTCGATCTTGGCGATGGCCCGCAACAGTTCCGGCTGCAGCTCATGACGGGCGGCGGTGCGCTCGAACAGGTCGGCCCCCAGCGCGGAGGCGCCGGGCAGAAGCAGCAGAAGCAGGACGAGCAGGCGTGGCATGGCGGTTCAGGCAGTCCGGTCAATGTGGGGGAACATGTCTTTCACGCCAGTGTAGATGGCGATCGTCATCCAGGGCGACACCACCAGCAGCCCCAGAATCAGCGGCAGGATGCCCAGCAGATACAGAAGAGAGCTGACTAGCCCGAACAGAAGGAATGGCAGCAGATTAACCACAAAAGCCTGGAAGGCCAGCCGGTAGGCGTCGGTGGGCTGGTCATGGCCCAGCATGACCAGTACCGAGGCATAACTCATGGTGAACATCAGCATCATGATCAGCAGCAGGGCCAGCAGCGCCGTCATGATGGCCGCGAACAGCAGGCCGGGGCTCAGGCCGCTGCCGGCATCGAAGCCCGTCGCAATGGCGGCAAACACCGCCAGCGCACCGATCAGGAACAGGGCCACGGCCAGGCCCAGATAAATGGCACCCACCACCAGCAGCGGGTTGAGATTCTGTTTGAACCCGGCGAACAGGTCCCCGATTTCGGTGCGTTCGCCGCGCTCCACCTTGCGGGCCACCAGCACAAACCCGCCCATCAGCACCGGGCTCAGCAGCATCGACGCCAGCTGTCCGACAAACGGCACGGTGCCCACGGTGATATTGATGATGACCAGCAGCAGGGTGATTCCGATGAACAGGCCCGGTTGCTGCCTGAAGATGGCCCAGGCGTCGCCAATCCAGGTCAGACCATTGCCGGCGGGTACTTTCAGGGGCTGGTGGTCGGCATCGGCTGCCGCCAGCTGGGCGCCAGGGATCTGGTAGGGGTTGGGAAAGGGCACGTTGCTCACCGGAGGCTGCTCCTTGTCGTTGTTATGGGATAGACCACACTCGCGGCAATATTATGAAAGCGCGCGCCCTTGAAAGGCAAAACCAATCAGCGTGATAGAAGAATAATACTTGACCAAAATACTTGGGTACGTGTTCAATCGGGTCCGAAAGGGGTAAAAATACCCCCTGTTCTGTACGCAAAATGGTCAATCCGGTTTCGGAAACTGGCGGGTTTGGTATAGAATCCGGCGTCATTTTCGGCGCTTGTCAAAGCTACCGGCCCTGTGGGTTAATTCACTGGTTGGTCAATCAAACAAGTCCCTTAGGCGGGGGAGACCCCTTGTAATGAAATTTCTGGATTTGTCATCAATGGGCAGTAAATCGATGCCTGATATCGCGTCCGTCTCCCAGCCCAAGGCCCCCGGCCTGCTGGACTGGGTGGGAATGAGCGAGATCGAGGTGCCGCTGGCGATCCCGACCCGCAGCGGGGTCATCACGCACTCGGTTGCCAAGGCCCAGGCCTATGTCAATCTGGTCAATCCCGAAGCCAAGGGCATCCACATGTCCCGGCTGTATCTGCTGCTGGACGAAGCCTGCAGCCAGACCCTCACCGCCAGCAGCCTGCGCAACCTGCTGGGGCGCTTCCTGGAATCCCACCAGGGCCTCAGCGACCAGGCCTACGTCGATTTCCGCTTTGAATTCCTGGCCCGCCGGCCGGCGCTGAAAAGCGAATATTCCGGCTGGAAGGCCTACCCCTCCCGCATCATCGCCACCGAAGATACTGACGGCTTCCATTTCGAGCTGCGGGTGGAAATTCCCTATTCCTCTACCTGTCCCTGCTCCGCTGCGCTGGCGCGCCAGCTGATCCAGCAGCAGTTCCGCAAGGATTTCGGCCAGGGCAGCAAGCCGGTGGCAGCCGATGAAGTTTACAGCTGGCTGGGTTCCGAGCAGGGCATCGTGGCCACGCCGCACAGCCAGCGCAGCATTGCCGAGATTCGCGTGCGCCTGTCCGACGACACCGCCAGCTTCCCGCTGGAAGAGTTGATTGACACGGTGGAAGGCGCCCTGAAAACGCCGGTGCAGACTGCGGTGAAGCGCGAGGACGAGCAGGAGTTCGCCCGTCTGAACGGCCAGAACCTGATGTTCTGTGAAGACGCGGCGCGCAAGATCCAGAAGGCGCTGAACGAGGATGTGGCCTATCAGGACTTCTGGGTGCGGGTAAATCATCTGGAAAGCCTGCACGCCCACAACGCGGTGGCGATCGTGACCAAGGGCATCAAGGGCGGGTATACCACGCAGCCCTGATTGCCCGGCATGACCTGGCACTGAAAAAGCCTGTGTATCGAACCGATCACAGGCTTTTTTATTGTGGCCGGTTTGAACGTTTGCCGTTCGAGGTTTGTATATCATGCACACTTCATTTTATTCGCAAGGCAATAATCCATGCTGAATGTCTTTCGCCTGCTGGCCGGGTTGCTGCTGGTGGCTTCGATGCCGGTGGGTGCCACCGATTTCACCAAACTGTTCCAGACAGTCGATCCCTCCGTTGTCGTCATCCACACCCTGGAGGGTGCCAGCGATGTGCGCAAGGCCAAGCCCAGCGGCATCGGGTCGGGTGTGATCATTTCCCCGCGCGGCGACATTCTCACGGTGGCGCATGTGGTCAGCAGCGCCGACATCGTGATTGTGGAACTGGGCGATGGCCAGAAAATCCGCGCGCGGGTGATGTCGAGCATGGTGCCGGCGGATCTGGCGCTGATCCGGCTGGAATCCGTGCCGGAGCATTTGCCGGTGGCGAAGCTGGGAGATTCCGGCAGTGTGCGTCCCGGCGAGGAAGTGGTGGTGATCGGTGCGCCCTATGGCCTGGAGCACACGCTGACGACGGGGCATATCAGCGGGCGGCGCGTGTCGAAAACCGCATTCGCACTGGAGCCGATCGAATTCCTGCAGACCGATGCCGCGATCAACCAGGGCAATTCCGGCGGGCCGCTGTTCAACACGAAAGGCGAAGTGATCGGGGTGGTCAGCCATATCCTGAGTGAATCCGGCGGCAGTCAGGGCATGGGGTTTGCGGTGTCGAGCAACACGGCGCGCGCGTTGATGCTGGAGCGTCCGCCGATCTGGTTCGGTGTCGACATGTATGTGCTGGAGGGCGAACTGGCGGCGGCGCTGAATCTGCCGCAACCGATGGGGTTTCTGGTGCAGCATGTGGCGCTGGATTCGCTGGGGGATCGTCTGGGATTGCGTGCCGGTGGCATTCCGGTGACGCTGGGCGAGGATGCTGTGCTGCTGGGGGGCGATGTGGTGCTGGCAATTGGTCCGGTGCCGGTGGAGAACTCGGCCACTTTGTTGCACGACATTCGTGATTACTACGATTCCGTGCGCCCCGGTGGCGGGATTGCCATGACGGTGCTCAGAGGCGGCCGGATTCTGACGCTGGAGGCGCGCAAGTAGGGTGCTTGTGCTGCCGAACGGAAGATCCGTTCCCTGATTGAAAAAGGCTCCCGCAGGAGCCTTTTTTGTGTGATGTGGGCTGTAACGGTCAGACGTACCCGTTGGCGCGGAACCACTGCAGTGAATCCCGCACCGATTCGCGCACGTCCCGCGGCTGGTAGCCCAGTTCGCGTTTGGCCTTGCTCACATCCATGAAAATGTACTGCGCACCGTAACGCACGGCGCCCACCGACAGCGGCGGTTTCTGGTGGGTGATTTTTTTCGACACCCATTCGGCCACCAGCGCGGTGCCTTCCAGCACCGGTGCGGAAACCGGAATCATGCGCTCCTGCTTCTTGCCTTCCACGTCGGCCACCAGCTTGCAGAACTGCTCGGCGCTGAGGTTTTCGTTGCCCAGAATATACAGCTCGCCGGTGCGACCTTTTTCCGCTGCCAGAATATGGCCTGCAGCGACATCGCGCACATCCACCACATTGAAACCGCCCGGCAGTTTCAGGCGTGTCATGCCCTTGGCCATGCTGATGATGATGTCGCCGGTGGGGGTGGGGGCGATGTCGCCGGGGCCGAACGGAAACGCGGGATTGACGATGGTCAGGTTCAGGCCGTTGCGGGCGAAGGTGAGTGCTTCCTGCTGGCTCAGATATTTGCTCAGCACGTAGGGGGTGGCGTCGTACTGGTTGAAGGCGGTGGTTTCGTCGGAGATTTCCATGCCGGGCTTGATGCCGATGGCCGACAGCGAGCTGGTGTACACCACCTTTTCCACGTTCGCGGCATTTTTGCAGGCCCATAGCATGTTGCGGCTGCCCTGCAGGTTCACTTCCCACAGCGGGCGCCAGTCTTCCATCCACACGGCATACACGGCGGCCATGTGGAAAACGGTATCCACGCCGTCGACGATTCTGCTGCAGTAATCCGTGTCCAGAATGTTGCCGCGTACGATTTCCACGTCCAGGTGATCGATGTTGCGGGTGTTTTCGTTGGGCAGCGCGCCGACGCGCACGTCGATGCCCTTGTCGCGCAGCTGCTGGACGACGTGGGAACCGATAAAGCCGGCACCGCCGGTGACGAGAGCTTTTTTCATGAGAGTCCCTGCAGAAGGTTGATGGTTCCAAACGGAAGAGGGGGTGTTGGTGTGCAGAGGATAGCACGGCGGCTGCGGCCGGCATTTGGCAGGCGACGACAGCCGGTGTGACGCGAGGATACAAAAAAGCCCCGACGCGCGGGGCTTTGATGCGGAGAGCGGATCTGATTATTCCCGGGTCCAGCGCGTGCCGTCCTTGGAGTCTTCCAGCACGATGCCCTGGTCTTTCAGCTGCTGGCGGATTTCATCGGCGCGGGCGAAGTTTTTGGCCTTCTTGGCGTCGTTGCGTTCCGTGATCAGCTGTTCGATAGCGGCATCATCCAGGCCACCCTGCTTGCTGGCCGGTTGCCACTTGAACCAGGCTTCGGAATCCTGATTCAGCAGGCCCAGACAGTCGCCGGCCCGGCGCAGCACTTTCTGCAGGCGGACTTTTTCCTCGCCCTGCGCCTTGTTGATTTCGCCCGCCAGACCGTGCAGCACAGCAAGGGCCTGCGGTGTGGCCAGATCGTCGCACAGGTGCGTTTCCAGTTCGTCCAGTTGCGGGTGCTGCAATTGTGCGTCAACAGCCACGGCAGAATCCCGCAGCGCGCCGTACAGACGGTCGAGACTGGATTTCGCGCTGGCCAGCAGGTCGCCGGAAAAATCCAGCGGCTTGCGGTAGTGCGCGGTGAGCAGCGCATAGCGGATCACTTCGCCGGGCCAGTCCTGCAGCAGATTGCGCACGGTGCGGAAATTGCCGAGCGATTTCGACATCTTCTCGCCGTCGATATTCAGGTAGCCGTTGTGCATCCAGTAGCGCACGAATGCTTCCTGGCCGTGTTCGTGGCAGCAGGTGCCCTGGGCGATTTCGTTTTCATGGTGCGGGAATATCAGGTCCATGCCGCCGCCGTGAATGTCGATGGTCTTGCCCAGATGCGCGTTGATCATGGCGGAACATTCGATGTGCCAGCCAGGGCGGCCGCGGCCCCAGGGACTGTCCCAGCCGGGCAGGTCGTCACTGGATGGTTTCCACAGCACGAAATCCGCCGGTTCCCGTTTGTAGGGCGCCACTTCCACCCGCGCGCCGGCGATCATGTCGTCCATGTTGCGCTTGGACAGCTGGCCGTACTGTTTGTCGGTGCTCACCTGGAACAGCACATGACCTTCGGCTTCGTAGGCGTGACCATTTCTGATCAGCGCCTGGATCTGCTGAATCATGGCGTTGATGTTGTCGGTGGCGTAGGGTTCCAGCGTCGGCGGCAGATTGTTGAGGTTGCCCATGTCCTCGCGATAGGCCACGGCATAACGTTCGGCAAAGTCGCGAATCGACTCGTGGTTGGCTTTCGCGGCGGCGTTGATCTTGTCGTCCACGTCGGTGATGTTGCGCGCGTACTTCACGCTGGGGAAATGCCGCTGCAGCAGACGGAACAGAACGTCGAACACCACGACGGGGCGCGCGTTGCCGATGTGGACGAAGTTGTACACCGTGGGCCCGCACACGTACATCGTGACCTGATCGGGGTTAAGGGGTTTAAAGATTTCCTTTTGCTGGGTGAGCGTGTTGTGCAGGTGCAGGGTCATGGCGTCCGTTTCTTGTGAGTGAATCGTTTGCGTAAGCGCTGGTTGGTTGTGCGAGTTGCGTTAAGGGCCTGAATCTCAGGCCCTGTCAGGCAGCTGCGGTCAACAAGGCAACGCTGTCGCCGCCTTGATCCGCTCCAGTGCTTCCGCAAAGGTCGTCACTTCATTCTGCTGGCTGCCCAGCTGGCGGATTGCCACTTTCTGCTCGGCGGCTTCCTGCTTGCCCACCACCCAGATCTGCGGCACTTTTGCGTTGGAATGCTCGCGCACCTTGTAGCCGATTTTCTCGTTGCGCAGATCGGCTTCCGCCTGAATGCCTGCCGCTTTCAGCTGCGTCACCACCGACTGCGCCCACTCGCGCGCATCGTCAGTAATGGTGGCGACCACCACCGGCACCGGCGACAGCCACAGCGGGAAATGCCCGGCGTAGTGCTCGATCAGAATGCCGATGAAACGCTCCATGGAACCGACAATGGCGCGGTGCAGCATGATCGGACGCTGACGTTGCGAATGCTCGTCCACGTATTCGGCGTTCAGGCGTTCCGGCATCATCGGGTCGAACTGCACGGTGCCCACCTGCCACTCGCGGCCGATGGAATCCTTCAGGTGATATTCGATTTTCGGGCCGTAGAAAGCGCCTTCGCCCGGCAACTCCTGCCACTGCACGCCGGCACTGCTCAGTGCCGCACGCAGACCGTTTTCCGCCTTGTCCCAGGCTTCCTCGCTGCCGATACGCTTGTCCGGACGCAGCGCCAGTTTCACCTGGATATTGTCGAAGCCGAAATCCGCGTACACCTTCATTGCCTGTCGGTGGAACGCCGTCACTTCCGCCTGCACCTGATCTTCGGTGCAGAAGATATGGCCGTCGTCCTGGGTGAAGGCGCGCACGCGCATGATGCCGTGCAGCGCGCCGGACGGTTCGTTGCGATGGCAGCCGCCAAACTCAGCATAACGGATCGGCAGGTCGCGGTAGCTATGCAAAGTATTGTTGTAAATCTGCACGTGGCCGGGGCAGTTCATCGGCTTCACCGCGTAGGTGCGTTTCTCCGACTCGGTGAAGAACATGTTTTCCTGGTAGTTGTCCCAGTGGCCGGATTTTTTCCACAGACTGATGTCCATGATCTGCGGACCGCGCACTTCCTGGTAGCCGCTGTTGCGGTACACCTGCCGCACGTACTGTTCCACCTTCTGCCAGATCGCCCAGCCTTTCGGATGCCAGAACACCATGCCGGGCGCTTCTTCCTGCTGGTGGAACAGATCCAGTTCCTTGCCCAGTTTGCGGTGGTCGCGCTTGGCGGCTTCTTCCAGCTGGGTCAGGTAGGCTTTCAGCTCCTTGGCGTCGCGCCAGGCGGTGCCGTACACGCGCTGCAGTTGCGCTTTGGTGGCATCGCCGCGCCAGTAGGCACCAGCGGTTTTCATGACCTTGAAACCCTTGCCCAGCTTGCCGGTGGACGGCAGATGCGGGCCGCGGCACAGGTCGATGAAATCGCCCTGACGGTAGAGGGAAATCACTTCGTCCGCCGGCAGATCGCGAATCAGTTCGGCCTTGAAGGTTTCGCCCTGGGATTCAAAAAATTTGATGGCCTCGTCGCGATTCCAGACTTCGCGCTGGATCGGAATGTCGCGGTCGACGATCTCTTCCATGCGCTTCTGGATGCTTTCCAGATCGTCGGCAGTAAAGGGCTTTTCCCGGTAGAAATCGTAGTAGTAGCCGTTCTCGATGGCCGGGCCGATGGTGACCTGGGTTTCGGGGAACAGTTCTTTCACGGCTTGTGCCATGACGTGGGCGGCGTCGTGGCGCAGCAGTTCCAGTGCTTCGGGGGATTTGGTGGTGATGAAATTCACACGGGCCGAGGTCGTCAACGTGGTGGACAGGTCCATCTGCTGGTCGTTGACGAACATGGCCAGGGCCGCCTTGGCCAGACCAGGGCCGATATCGGCGGCGATTTGCAGGCCCGACAGGGGCTGCTCGTAGCGTCTGACGCTTCCGTCAGGCAGTGTGATTTCGATCGACATGGTGATTCAAACGTCCCGTGAATGACTGTTTATCCAACCCGTTGTTGGACCGGCCATTCTATAGAATAAAGGGACTGGAAGAAAATAAGGTTACCGGCCCGGCTTCAGCGCCAGGCCAGCGCGCCTTTCATCACGCCTTCGAATGCCCGCACTTCAAAATCGTGGTCCGGATCGTCGTGTTTCAGGCTGGCGGCGATGTGGTCGGCGAGATATTCCACCGTGGAATCGGTGTCGATCAGATAGACCTGGGCGGCGGGCAGGGTCAGTTCAAAGCGGCCCTGCTGGGCGTCGTAGCCGAAATGGCAGTAGTCCGTGCCGTGGTCGGTGAACTGGCGGATCAGGTCGGCGCGGGTGCCGATGTAGATGTCCTTCCATTTCAGCGCCCAGGCTTTTTCCAGCAGCGGGTCGCGTTTGCCGTTGCGCAGGATTTTCAGGCGGGAACGGTGGCCGTGGGCGATGCGCTGGCAGTTGCCGCGATGCTTTTTCAGGCCGTGGGAATAGTGATAGAAGGCGCCGGCGATGTCTTCCGTGCGCAGTTCGATCACCACTTTTTTCACGTTGGACGGGGCGGCGGCCAGCGCGGTCTGCTGCAGCTGGTCCACCAGCGATTCGGGGGTGATTTCCTGTGCCGAGACCAGCTCCACACCCTCGGCGGGCGACACATGCTGAAACTTGCGGCCGGTGCTGTCCTGCCAGCGCACGTCCAGCTGACCGTTGTTGTCCTGCACCTGCAAGCCAGGCAGACCCTGCGGCACCACCAGCTTGTGATCGAACAGCGACTCCACCGCGTCGCGCACCTGGCGCTTGACCAGACCGAAGTCGAACACCATGCCCTGATCGTCCAGATCGCCGTGCAATTCCACATCGACTATCCAGCTTTCCCCCAGAATTCCGCGCTCGGGATGCACATAGGAAAAATCAAGAACAGTCAGGTGTTTAACAAAAAGTGCGGACATGAAGCGACGCCTTGGGTCCAGTACGGAAGGGCAATGGGGTATGATACGCTTCCCGTCTTGCCGGTGCCAATTCAGTCATTATAGGAAGCAAATCATGTCCAGTCTGTTAATCACCAATGCGAAGGTTGTCAACGAAGGCCGGATTGCCGAACTGGATGTGCTGGTGCGCAATGGCCGCATCGAAAAAATCGGCGCTGACCTGTCTGCACACAAGGCCGACCGCGTGATCGACGCCAGCGGCAAACACCTGCTGCCGGGCATGATCGACGACCAGGTGCATTTCCGCGAACCCGGTCTGACCCACAAGGGCGAGATTGCCACCGAATCCGCCGCAGCGGTGGCGGGCGGCATTACCAGCTACATGGAAATGCCCAACGTGAATCCTCTCACCATCAACCGCGCCGCGCTGGAAGACAAGTACGACCGCGCCGCGCAGAAATCCCTGGCCAACTTTTCCTTCTACCTGGGCGCCAGCAACGACAATCTCGACGAAATCAAAACCCTCGACCCGAAAGCTGCCTGCGGCATCAAGGTGTTCATGGGTGCCTCCACCGGCAACATGCTGGTGGACAAGCGCGAGACGCTGGAAGGCATCTTCGCCAACAGCCCGATCATCGTTGTCACCCACTGCGAGGACTCGCCGCTGATCAAGCTCAACGAGGACCGCTACCGCGCGCAGTACGGTGAGGACGTGCCGATGGCCTGCCATCCGCTGATCCGGTCCGAGGAAGCCTGCTGGAAATCGTCGTCGCTGGCGGTGGAGCTGGCGAAAAAATACGGCACCAAACTGCACATCCTGCACCTGACCACCGCGAAGGAACTGGCGCTGCTGACGCCGGGCGATCTGGACGGCAAGCGCATCACCGGCGAGGCCTGCGTGCACCACCTGTATTTCAACGAAGCCGATTACGAAACCCGCGGCGCCCTGATCAAGTGCAACCCTGCCATCAAAACCGCGGCCGACCAGCAGGCCCTGCTGGATGCGGTGAACGACGGCCGCATCGACGTGATCGCCACCGACCACGCGCCCCACACCTGGGACGAAAAGCAGCAGTCCTATTTCAAGGCGCCGTCCGGCCTGCCGCTGGTGCAACACGCGCTGATTTCCCTGCTGGAGCATTACCATTCCGGCCGCTTCAGTCTGGAAACCATCGTGCAGAAGACCAGTCACAACGTGGCGCGGCTGTTCCAGATCGAACAGCGTGGCTTCATCCGCGAAGGCTACTGGGCCGATCTGGTGCTGGTGGACCTGGCCACGCCCACCGTGGTGGACCAGCAGAAGATTCTCTCCAAGTGCGGCTGGTCGCCGTTTGCCGGCACCGTGTTCAAGTCGTCCATCGCCACCACGCTGGTGAACGGTGAGGTCGCCTTCGAGAACGGGCAGGTGAACGCTGCGGTGCGTGGCAAACGCCTCAATTTCACCCGCTGAGCCGGTTGGTAACAAAATTGCTAATTGCAATCAGACCGGTGATCGGGTCGGACTGGAAGGCGGGCGTATTCAGGATAGAATGCGCCCCTTTCCGGACAGCCTGAGCATTCAACCGACATCAGGGAGCGATAGCGCATGTTTGGCACCAGCCGCAAACCCAGAATCTGCATCGTCGGCGGAGGATTCGCCGGCCTGAACGCCGCCCAGCAACTGAAGGCGTCCCGCTACGACGTCACCGTCATCGATCCGTCCCCGCATGTTGAATGGCTGCCCAACGTGCACGAAATCATTTCCGGCGTGAAGAAAGGCGATGAGCTGCGGCTGAACCGCGCCATCCTGCTGCGCCGGCTCGGTCACAAATTTGTCATGCGCAAGGCGGTGGAAATGAGTTCCACCTTCGTCAGCCTTGAAAACGGCGAGCGCGTTCCGTTCGATGTCTGCATCGTGGCCACCGGCAGTGTCAGCGGCCTCAGCCATATTCCCGGCGCGGAAAAATACGTTCTGCCCATGACCAGTGTCGAACAGTGCCAGACCATCGCCCGGCGCCTGCACTGCGTCACGCTCGGGCACCGCACGACGCGCGTTACCGTGGTAGGTGGCGGCGTCGAGGGCGTCGAAGCGTTCGGTGAAATCCTGCGCACCTATCGCGAGCGGCCGCAATTCGATTTCAACATGGTCGATTCCGCCGAGCGCCTGCTGTCCCATTGCCCCGGCAATCTTGACGGCACCATCCGCCAGCACACCGATGACTACCGGGTGGACTACCAGCTGGGCAAACAGGTGGAGGAAGTGGACGCCGAAGGCATCTGCTTCGACGACGGCACCGCGATTGAAAGCAACATCACCATCTGGGCCGGCCGCAACGCGCCCAATCCGTTCCTGCACCAGTCCATGCTCACCAGCGCGCCGGACGAATGGGCCGCCGTGAACGGTGCCTTCCAGAGCCGCAATCGCGAAAATGTTTTCATCATTGGCGATGCCGCACGTCCCGGCGCACTGGACCTGTCCAAGCAGACGTCTCACGCCGTCGACATGGGCAAGTGCACGGCCGCCAATGTCGAGCGTCTGCTGGCGGGCAAACCGCTGCGGGATTTCACGCCCGGCAACAAACCGCAGCTGGTCACCTTCGGCGACATGGACACCTTCATGCTGTTCCGCGATTTCGCGCTGTCGTCATCGGTGCTGGGGGTGGCGAAGGAAGCACTCTACACGCTGGGACTGCTGCAGATGGCGCCACCGAAATCGGCGAAGGAATTGATGCACTCGCTGGATGTGTTGCAGCGCAGCGTACGCAAGGTCTATCTGCCCACCGTCAATCCGTTCAGTCTGGTGGGCAAGCTGAACCGCTCGCGGGTGCTGTCGTGAGCGCTTCCGGCTACGAAATTGTTGAACTCGGTGACCCGCGCCTGCGCGAACATGCAAAGCCGGTGGATCTGACCCGGCTCGGTGACGTGCTGCCCATCGCCCAAGCCATGCGCGAATGGATGGACAAGCGGGGTGGGGTAGGCATCGCGGCACCGCAGATTGGCGTCGGCCTGCAGATGATGATCATCGCCTCGCGCCCCAATCCGCGTTATCCCGACGCGCCGTTGATGCAGCCGTTATTGCTGCTTAATCCGCTGCCGCTGCGCTATTCCGATCATACGGTGGAAGAGTGGGAAGGCTGCCTCAGCGTGCCCGGCCTGCGCGGCAGGGTGCGGCGTCCGGACGCGGTGGAAATCGAATATTTCGATGCGGCAGGCAAGGGCCACCAGCTGGCGCTCAGCGGTTTTCCCGCCCGCATTTTCCAGCACGAATACGATCACCTGATCGGCAAGACCTTCGTTGATCGTGTTGCCACGGTGCAGGATCTGGTGTCCGAAAGAGTCTTTCTGGAGCAGATCCTGCCGGCGCGACTGGCAGGTAAATAGCGGTTACTTTGCCAGCCCCATGATGAACGTCCACTGCGCCTCGCTCACCGGCATAATCGACAGCCGGTTGCCCTTGCGCACCAGCGCCATGTCCGCCAGTGCGGGAATCTGCTTCAGCTGCTCCAGGCTGATGGTGGATTTGAATTTCGAATGGAATTTTATCTGCGGACAGAACCAGCGCGGATTGTCCGGTGTGGCTTTCGGGTCGTAGTATTTGCTTTCGGGGTCGAACTGGGAGGGGTCCGGAAAAGCGGACTTGATCACCTCGGCCACGCCCACGATGCCTGGCACGTCGCAGTTGGAGTGGTAGAAAAACACCAGATCACCTTTTTTAACCTCGTCCCGCAGCATGTTGCGGGCCTGGTAATTGCGCACACCGTCCCAGTGTTCCCCTCTTGCCCCACGCGACACGAGGTCATCGATGCTGAAAGTATCTGGTTCCGATTTGAACAGCCAATGTGCCATAATGCAGATTCCAAAACTGATTTAGGAAAAGAGGACCAGATTGTAAGCACATTCCGAAGTCCTCTTCAAAAAATTGACAAATGTCAGTACAGTTGGAACCGGTGCTTTCAGATTGTTTACTTTTTTTGCCGGGATACTCGCAAGGTGTTTGCTGTCTTACGGACGGCATCCGCTTTTCCCAGGCAGAAAATCACTCGCTTAGCCACAAACTCGCATAGAAGAATATATGTCTGATAATCAGAGCCAGAATCAGGCTATTTACGAATTGAAGCCTGAAATCAACTTTTGCACCTGCGGGTGCGAAGCCCGGCTGGTGAAGGAACGCAGCGCAGAATCGGAAAAGGGAAAACTTCGTTATGTTGTCCGCTGTCTCGATGAGATGTGCGGCAGGCAGGGGCGTTACACCCAATACCCCTGGCAGGCGATTCTGGAGTGGAACAAGTCGCCCATGTCGGAGTTTCCCGAGGATTTCCACATCCCTTTCATGTCGTTTTATGGCTTGAGTGGCGAGGAGATCCGTGGCCGGCTCAACGAAAAGCGCATCGAGCTGGAGCAGTTGATCAAGAAACTGCGATCCGAAAAAGTCAGCGGCAATACCGAGGCTATGAAAATCGCCCGCCTGCAGCTGATGTGGGTCATCTACGCCCAGAGCTGGGCCAAGCTCAAGTTTCCCCGGGAGGATGAACTGCTGGCGGCTGCCGAACGGGCCGCGCAGTCACAGTCCGATCTGCCTCAGGAAGAAGACGAGCTGGTGGACTGAGGCGTTGCCCTGAGTCAAATCCAACCAATTTAGTCTGGTATAGCATGGGTCCATCCGTTTTTTCTGGGTGGTCCCTGTCATGTCATCTTTTCTCCCCCGCACCCCGCCATTACTGCTTTCCATCGGTTTTCGCCCGTTTTTCCTGCTGGCCGTCATTGCTGCCCTTTTGCTGATGATCGGCTGGATGGGTGTGTGGGGTCATGGCTGGCAGCTGCCACACCCGGATTTGCCGGATCGTTACTGGCATGGCCACGAAATGCTGTATGGATATGGGCTGGCGGTGATTGCCGGTTTTCTCCTCACGGCTGTGCGCAACTGGACCGGGCGATCGACATTGTCCGGTCTGCCGCTGGCGGGGCTGATCCTGCTGTGGCTCGTGCCCCGCATTACGCTGCCTCTGGGCGGCTTGCCGCTGGCGATTACCGGCGCGCTCGATTCGGCATTTGTGGCCGTGTTGCTGATCAGCGTTGCCATTCCGATCCGCCGGGCCGGGCAGGTGTCGCGGCAGGCTGGCATTCTGGCCTGTCTGACCGTTCTGATGGTGCTGAATGCTGCCTTTTATTTTGCCCTGGCGGGCATGCTCGAAGACGGTTTCCGCTGGAGCCTCTATGGCGGTCTGTACGCGGAAATCTATCTGGTGCTGGTCATCGGTCGCCGGATCATTCCCCTGTTTACCGAGCGCGGCGTGGGATACAGCGTTACCCTGCGTAACAGCGAGCGTCTTGATCGGGCCTGCTCGCTGTCGTTCGTGGTTTTTGCCGTTCTGGATGCCCTGCAGTTGCCGGAGTGGCTGGTGGTCCTGGCTGCGGCTTTCGCCGCTCTGGTGCACGGCGTGCGGTGGGCGGGATGGCAGACGCGTGGCATCTGGCAGCGACCGTTGCTGTGGATACTGCATCTGGGCTACGCAGTGTTCGTTCTGGCCTTGCTGCTGCGCAGCTTCAATCCCTGGTTGCAGATCGGTGCATCGCTGCAGTTCCACCTGTTCGCGCTGGGCACAATTGTGCTCGTTACGTTTGGCATGATGGCGCGGGTGGCAATCGGGCATACCGGACGTGACGTGCATCATCCGCCCGCTGTTGTGGTCCTGGTGTTTGCCTGTCTGCTGGGCGCGTTGATAGCACGAGTGGTGCTGCCGTTATTCTGGCCGGCGCATTACATCGCGCTGGTTACGCTGGCGCAGTGGTGCTGGTTGGCGGCATGCGGCATTTTTCTGTGGATCTACGTTCCGATCCTGACGGCGCCAAGACCGGATGGGCAGCCTGGATGAGTGTGATGGTAGCAATCATGCAGGCACAAAAAAGCCCGCATTTCGCGGGCTTCAGTGATGTTCAGATGCATGTGGGAACATGCCGGGATATGTATATGGTCGGGCATGCAGGATTTGAACCTGCGACCCCTACTTCCCGAAAGTAGTGCGCTACCAGACTGCGCTAATGCCCGATAAAGAGAGGGCGCCATTATAGGTACCTTTAATGGCTGAAACAATATCTGATGGCCGGATTATTATGGTTAGCCCGGTTCCGCCAAAATCAGTGATTTCGTGCCACGGCCAGATCACACAGCGCCAGTAGTGCCTGTTTGTAATGGCTGTCGGGGATTCCCTCCAGGCTTTCTTTTGCCATGCGCGCCTGATGTTGCGCCTGCTCAATGGTGTAATCGAGCGCGCCGCAACTCCTGACTGCGCGAGTAATGGCGTCAAGCTGATCCAGTCCGCCCGTGTTGATTGCCTTGCGGATCAGATCCCGTTCTTCTTCCTTGCCGTTCCGGATGGCGAAAATCAGCGGCAGGGTGGGTTTGCCTTCCGCCAGGTCGTCACCCACATTCTTGCCCATCTCATCAGCGCTGCCGGTGTAATCCAGCACATCGTCAATCAGCTGGAAGGCGCATCCCAGATGGTCTGCATAGCGGGCAAAGGCCAGCTCCACCTGTTCGCCGGGATTGGCCAGAACTGCGCCGGACTGGGCGGATGCCTCGAACATCTTGGCCGTCTTGTAGCGGATCACTTCCATATACTGGGCTTCGGACGTGTCCGGATTCCGGCAGTTGATCAGCTGCAGTACTTCGCCTTCCGCAATCAGGTTGGTGGCTTCCGAAAGAATGCGCAGGATCTTCATGTTGCCGACATTCACGACCATCTGGAACGAGCGGGAAATCAGGAAGTCGCCCACCAGTACGCTGGGAGCGTTGCCCCAGACGGCATTGACGGTGGCCTTGCCGCGGCGCAGTGAGGATTCGTCCACCACGTCGTCGTGCAGCAGGGTGGCGGTATGCAGAAATTCCACGACAGCTGCCACATCAATATGCTGGGTGCCTTCATAGCCCAGCGCGCGGGCGCTCAGCAGGCAGACCAGCGGACGCAGGCGTTTGCCGCCGCTTTTGATGATGTAGTGCCCGATCTCCCTGATCAGTGGCACATGGGTGTGCATCTGGCGCAGAATCAGGTCGTTAACCGCCAGGAAATCGGTCTCGACTGCTGCGGAAATCGCTTTGAAGTCCATATTGATGAATTTGCCGCCTGATCAGGGGGTGTGCTTGCGCACCTGGTATGAAATCGAAGTGGGAGCATGCTATGGGTGGGCTTTGGGGGTGTCAAGCTAAAGGCCTGATTTTGCTGTGGCCTGTTGGGGGTGGCTGATGCCCTGTCGTGGTTGGAGTTTTAGCGTGGTAGCAGGGTTGCTTCCCCCTGGCGATTGCCTTACAATTGCGCCCCCTATGACCCCGGCGCTGTCAGGTCTGCTCGGTTAGTTGAGTCAGCATGTACGTCGGTGCAAGTTTAAGCAGAAATCTGATGCTCGATAGAAGCGTTTGGAGTCAGCAGCTATGTACGCGGTATTTGTAAGTGGTGGCAAGCAGCACCGGGTCGCAGAAGGCGACGTGGTAAAGCTGGAATTGATCGACGCCGAACCCGGCGCAGCCATCGAATTTGATCAAGTTCTTTTGGTTTCCAACGGCTCCGACGTCAAAATCGGTGCTCCTGTTGTTGCAGGCGGCAAGGTGAAGGCGGAAGTGGTAACCCACGGCCGTGGCGACAAGATTCGCATCATCAAATTCCGCCGCCGCAAGCACTATCGTAAGCAAGCGGGCCATCGCCAGTACTTCACTGAAGTGAAGATCACCGGCATCAGCGCCTGAGTTTAAGGAGAGTAGACAATGGCTCACAAGAAGGCCGGTGGTAGTACCCGTAACGGTCGCGACTCAGAAAGTAAACGTCTTGGCGTCAAGCGCTTTGGTGGTCAGCTGGTGAAGGCCGGCAACATCATCGTGCGTCAGCGTGGTACTGAATTCCACCCTGGCAAGAACGTCGGCATTGGTAAAGACCACACCATCTTCGCCAAAATCGAAGGCGTGGTTCTGTTCGAAGTGAAAGGTCCCAAGAACCGCCGGACCATTTCCATCGTACCAGCTGCCTAAGCTGTACCGCTGTCGAAACAGATAGCGAAGCCCTGCCCGAAAGGCGGGGCTTTTTGCGTTGTGAGCTTCCCTGGGTTAAAGGGCGGCGAGCGCATACAATGAATTCTGGCGTTGGTTATTACAGGAGCCTTGCCCATGAAATTTGTAGATGAAGCCGCAATTCGCGTCGAAGCGGGTGACGGCGGCAATGGTTGCCTGAGTTTCCGTCGCGAGAAATACATTGAATACGGCGGCCCCAATGGTGGGAATGGCGGTGCAGGCGGCAGCGTGGTTCTGCAGGCTGATTCCAACCTCAATACACTGGTGGACTATCGCTACACCCGTCTGCATCGCGCGGAGCGCGGTGAGGGTGGGGCTGGTAGCAATTGCACGGGTGCCAGCGGTGATGATCTCGTGCTGCTGGTGCCGGTGGGCACCACTGTCATTGATGAGGATACCGACGAGGTGCTGGGTGATCTGCTGGCTGATGGTGACCGGCTGGTGGTGGCTCAGGGTGGGCGTGGTGGATTGGGTAATTCCTGTTTCAAGTCCAGCACCAACCGCGCGCCGCGCCAGACGACTCCCGGAACGCCGGGCGAAAAGCGCAATCTCCGTCTGGAGCTGAAAGTGCTGGCTGATGTGGGTTTGCTGGGTATGCCCAATGCCGGCAAATCCACGCTGATTCGTGCGGTTTCGGCGGCCCGTCCCAAGGTGGCGGACTATCCCTTTACCACGCTGGTGCCGAATCTGGGTGTGGTGCGGGTAGATCAGCTGCGCAGTTTTGTCATGGCAGACATTCCTGGCTTGATCGAGGGTGCCGCAGACGGTGCTGGTTTGGGTATCCGCTTCCTCAAGCATCTGGCCCGCTGCCGTATCCTGCTGCATGTAGTCGATATTGCGCCCTGGGATGAGAGTGATCCGGTGGATGCGGTGGATGCCATTGTAGGCGAGCTGCATCTGTTCAGCCCGGCGCTGGCGGAGCGTACCCGTTGGCTGGTGTTGAACAAGATTGATCTTCTGCCGGAAGAAGAGGCTGAGGAGCGCTGCCAGCACATTATTGATGAGCTGGAGTGGGATGGTCCGGTATTTCGCATTTCGGCTGCCAGCGGTGCCGGCACTGAAGAGCTGAAATTTGCCATCATGACCTATCTGGAAGAACTGAACGAGCGGATGGAGGGTGATGCCGAGTTCGCCGCGCAGGAAATGGCCGCTCGCAAGCGCCTGGAAGAAGAGGCGCGCCAGAAGATTCAGGAATACAAACAGGAACGTCGCCGGCAACGTCAGGAAGCCAATGAGCAGGACGATGACGACGATGATGACGATCACGACGTAGAAGTCATTTACGCACCCTATTGATTGCCATGATCAAGGTTTCCAGTTCCAAGTTAAGTGAACGTAGCGAAATTGCCCGGGCGCAGCGCTGGGTGGTGAAGATTGGCAGTGCGCTGCTGACCAATAACGGGCAGGGGCTGGATCATGCTGCCATTGCCGGCTGGGTGTCGCAGCTGGTGGCGCTGCAGAAAAACGGCATCGAGATCGTGCTGGTTTCCTCTGGCTCCGTTGCGGAGGGGATGAGCCGGCTCGGCTGGAAGACCCGTCCCAAGGAGATGCATGAACTGCAGGCGGCGGCGGCAGTCGGCCAGATGGGGTTGGTGCAGACCTGGGAGACCTCGTTCAAGACGCATGGTGTGCATACTGCGCAGATTCTGGTGACTCACGATGATCTTTCCGACCGCAAACGCTATCTGAATGCGCGCTCCACGCTGTCCACCCTGATTGGGTTGGGCGTGGTGCCGGTGGTGAATGAAAACGACACGGTGGTGACCGACGAAATCCGCTTTGGCGACAACGATACGCTGGGCGCGCTGATCACCAATCTGGTGGAGGCGGATCTGCTGGTCATTCTGACCGATCAGCCCGGCATGTTTGAGGCGGACCCTCGGAAGAATCCAGATGCGAAGCTGATTTCGCGCGCGCGGGCGGCTGATCCGGCGCTGATGGGAATGGCGGGGGCTACCGGCGGTGCGCTGGGGCGCGGCGGGATGGCGACCAAGGTGCGGGCGGCGCAGCTGGCGGCGCGTTCCGGCGCGGCGACGGTGATTGTCGGTGGGCGTCTGCCGGCGGTGCTGGACAGGGTCTATGCCGGAGAGGATGTCGGGACGTTGCTGGTGCCGGATGAGACGCCGATGGCGGCTCGCAAGCAGTGGATTGCCGGGCATCTGCAGATGCGTGGCGTGCTGACGCTGGATGCGGGGGCGGTGGATGCCCTGAAAAACAAGGGCGTCAGTCTGTTGCCGGTTGGCGTTCGCGAGGTGACGGGCAATTTTTCCAGGGGCGAGATGGTGGCCTGCGTGGGGCCGGATGGTGAGCGTGTGGCGTGCGGTCTGGTCAACTATGGAGCCGACGAGGCGCGCAAGATTGCCGGTGCAAGTTCGGATCTGATTGCGGAGCGGCTGGGCTATGCCGATGAGCGCGAGCTGATCCACCGTGACAATCTGGTGGTGTTTTGAGGATGGGTTTATGCGCGGCATGACAAATGGCAGCGCATAAAAAAACCGGCTTAAAGCCGGTTTTTTGTTTTCACGGAACGCTTGCGAGTCTCAGGCAGCCAGGGCCTTGATGTGATCGCTCAGGCGGCTCTTGTGGCGGGCAGCCTTGTTCTTGTGAATGATGCCTTTGGTTACCATGCGGTC
>CAZBII010000015.1:0-45792 GCA_964491665.1 uncultured Moraxellaceae bacterium | reverse complement strand
CGTCACACGCCTAACATACCATTCAGGGCATGACAGCTTGATGAATTCAGTCCGGAACAAACAGCGGCAGGTCTGGCGCGAACTGCGCAATGAACCCCTGCATGTGCTGCTCGGCTTTCGCAATATCGCCGAACTGGTCCACTTCCGCCATTACCCTGATCAGCGCACCGTCCGAGCGTCCTTTCAGCAGACGATCATGGAAAATCCACCACTTGGCCATGAACTCATTAGTGATGATGCGTCCTCGCTGCTGCATCCAGTAATACACCAGCACCTGATGGCTATCGCGTGTGATGATAGCGCGATTCACCTCCAGCGGCACACCGGATATGGCAATGCCAGGCAACGGTTGCTGCGAAATTTCCTTGATGCGCCACCCGGAACCCGGCAGACAGGAGCGCGGCGAATGAATGGTGCCCGCGCCTTCCGCCTGAACATCGTAGTACGCAATATACAGATTGATATTGGGCTGAGAGGCCGACTTGTAATCCGCCACCAGATAATCATCGAGCTGCAGTTCATTCAGATAGATCTGGTCCAGCGTGCCAAGAGTGCCTATCCGACCATCGATATAAAGAGGAAAGCCCGCCAGCTTCGTACGCTGCGGATAAACCGTTTCCGCCACCGACAACCAGTGATTCACCAGCGTAAACACCAGCAACACTGCTGCCGCCATCTGGAACGCCAGCGGCACCTTGCGCATGCGCACCGGCACCGCGCGGTCACCCGGCGCCGGCAATTCCAGCGACAGCACTTCGGCCAGCGGGCGCTGCTCACCGGTCAGCCGGTTCAGGATAATGACTTCGAGAAACAGCACAGCAAAGGCCGACATGAATACCACCCAGCCCTCGAAGTCATGCAGAAATCCCTCAGCCATATCCTTGCCCCAGTACTCCACCGTGACGCCGATAACACCGATACGAAAGCTGTTCATCAGCACGGTGACTGGCATGCTCGACAAAAATATCAGCACCCGCTTCCAGGGTGAGGCCTTGTAGAAAATGGCAAGAATCAATCCCAGCGCCATCAGCGGAAACAGATAGCGCAAGCCGCTGCAGGCTTCCACCACCTGCAATTTCATCGGACCGAGGTCAATGACATTGCCTTCAAGAAAAACACTGATATCAAACAGCCGGATCAGCCACACACCGATCTGCGACGACACCAGCTGCAACTGGCTGGAAAGATTGTTGTAGAGGAAAGTGGGCAGCTTCACCATAAAGATCAGCATGAACAGCGCCACCCAGATGACACGAAACGCACGCCAGCCCATGAATGCAAGAAACAGCCCGGCGATGCAGATTACCAGCGCGTACTGACCCATGGTGGACACCACGGCAAGCCGGCCCGCCAGATGCAGCAGCGAACCCAGTAACACCAGCAATACCCCGGTCCAGGCGCCGGTGAATTCCAGTTTTTCCAGCTGGTCTTTCTTCTGGCAAATGAGGAACAGCGCGATGAATGGAATCAGGAAGCCATGGCTGTATTCCTCCTGGGTCTGCCAGGCATTGAACAGGCCAGCGGCTTCAGCGGCGAAAGCCAGGGCCATAACCAAAGCAGCCATCCCGATAAACAGCCAGACCGGCCCCGTCTGCCGCCAGCGGAACTCGACACCACCATTGATTGAATTTTCCAAAACCGTCTTTCCAGAATCAGAACAGATTGCAGCATGATAAAAAGGATTCATTAAACAAATATGACTTTCGCATGGCAGCTTAATCGGGGTGTCACACTGGCCACTTACCATCTGCAGCATTTGTATGATCGGGCACTGAGTGTGTCATTCAGCAGGATTCGCCATGACGAAACCCCATCCACCCGAAAAGACCTTTGCGATCAGCGCCTGGTTCAGCGAACAGCATTATCTGAAGACTGCCGTGATATTCACTGTCTTCGTCTGCCTGCTGGGATGGCTCGTTGCCGGCGTACTGGGAAAAGGCTCTGGCCTGGAGATGTCGGACATTGCCGAACGGATCGTCAACGGCCAAGGATACGCATCGCCGTATCTTCCGCCTGAGCAAACAGAACCAACCACCGTGTCGCCACCGCTCTATGTTGGCCTGATCGCTGTCGTCTACGAACTGCTGGGAATAAAAACGACTACCGCAAGAGTCGCATTGCAGCTGATCAATCTTGTGCTGCATTGTTTGACACTGGTTGTCCTCGCCCGCTACCTGCGCCAGCTGGTTTCGTTCAGCGCCGCGCGCATATTTGCATTCTGTTATGTCGTGCATCCCCACCTTGTGTACCTTCCTTCCAATGTGTGGGAAAGCTCGCTAACAACATTTCTGCTGTCCTGCATTATCTACCTGTCCACATTTCATGTGCGCAAGATGCAGCGCAGCAAACTGGTTCTGTTCGGCGTACTGCTGGGCCTTACCTCGCTGAGCAATCCGGTCTGGACTTTGAGCTTTCCGCTAATCTGCTGGTTTGCCTTTGGAGAACGCGTGACAGTGCGCGGACTGCAACAATTCGCCGCCAAAACCATGATGGTGCTGATTGGGTTTGCGCTAGTAACCGGGCCGTGGATTGCACGTAATTACGATGCAACCGGCGAGATGATATTTGTCCGCGGCATGTCAGGTCCGGAATGGTTCAAGGGCAATAACCCGGAAGCCAACGGCGGACACGGCACAGGCTTCGTAAAGTACTATATGTATTCCAGCCAGATCGAGCAGCAAAGGTTGCAACAGACCGGAGAGCAACTCTATAACAAGCTGACCCATCAGCAGGCAACGGATTTTATCGCGAAAAACCCCGGCACCTATGTGCGTCTAACACTGCAGCGAATCCTGATGTGGTGGACCGGCGATGTGGATGTCACGATGTGGCACTGGCAGGAGGGAAAACGCAAGGAATTCGCAATGGGCATACTGCTGATACTGGCGGGCTCTGTGACGTCGTCGCTCGGCATCTATGGACTTGTCCGGATACGGACACAGAGCCACCGGCTTTGGGCAATGTATCTTACCGTGCTGGCAATGCCGATCCCGTTTTATCTGATCGTGATCGGCTTTCGCTACCAGTCAGCCATGATGCCGTTTCTGCTGCTTGCCGCCAGTATCGGTTTGACGAGCGTCCTGCAGGAAAGAAAAGCCGTCAGTTCCGGCGCACAACCAGCCCCAGCAAACTGTCTGAACGCGCCCTGCCCAACATAGATCGCAACAATGTGGTCAACACGGGAAGTCGACCGAAGTACCAGCTTTCCACGACAATCAAACCCGCCTGGGCAAGTTCCTGCCTCGCAGCATCAAGCGAGCGTACATTTTTCACATGCCGGTAATAGGAAGGCTTTCCGGTCAAGCGGAACAGCAGCCGCTCAAATTTTCGATACAGGGATTCACCATTGGGCAGTGAAAATACCAGTACGCCATCCGGCGCAAGCAACGACCTTATCATGGTCAACACGCCTGCCATATCGGCCACATACTCGAGTACACTGGAGCAGATCACGACATCGTATTGGCGGTGCAGCTCTCCTGGCAGCGCCTGGATGTCACAGCAGAAAAACCGGACATTGGCTGGATTCACCGATCTCTTGTGCAAACAGATATCGAGCATGGCCTGGCTACCGTCGACACCGGCGACCTGCATGGACTTTTCGGCCATGTAGAAGCTGAACACACCACTTCCGCACCCCAGATCCAGACACTGCCCCTCGTGCCTGGCATACCGGTCCAGCACCTGGGTCCAGGTCTGGAAACGCTCTCTGAAATCCGGGCTTTCTCTGTACTTCCTGTCAAATTCCTGCGCAATCTGCGTGTGCAAAGCGACTGCATCGCCAATGCCAGCGGCATCGTTACGATCATTTCCAACCAGATTCATTTGAACAACCGGGTCTGCTGGCAGACCGCCCCAATGATGAATAAAATTATTGAACCAGAAAATTTTTCAGCGCGTTTCCGTTAGCAGTCGCATCAGTCGATCGTAGCGCTCGTTGGGCTGTAGTAGCTGACGCAACCGTTGCTTCCCTTCCTGCAGCATGGTGGATCGCCTGTCCCCATCCGTCATGAGCGTGAGCAGTCCATCCACAACGCTCACTGGATCATGCGGGTCAACATACACCGCGCTGTCACCACAGATGGCACGCGAAAAATCCCGGTCACTGGCAAGAATGGGCATAGCCGATTTCCATGCTTCCATGTAATTGTTGCTGAAGCTCTCCAGATCGCTGATGTTCAGCATGACATGATTGGTCCGATAGAGATCCGCGATCTGCTGCGGTGGTATAGCGCCCAAGAAGTTCATGTATCGATCCAGCAGGCTGCACTCAACCATTTCATGGCAAAGCCCCAAAAACTGTTCCTTCGTGACCGATATATTGAAGACAACATTGTCAATCAATCGCGCAGACAGTTCCCGCAGAACACCTGGCAGGCGCCACAGATTTTTGTGGGGATAGATCGCACTCAGAACCAGAACATTCAACTTGCCATACTCCTCAAACCTGGCCAGCCCCTCTGCGACAGTCTGCTCCGGCAGATAGGAGGATGGCGAAGGCGGCATGACAACGAGAGATTCTACAGGCCGTCGCAGTGTCCGCGCCAGCCGCTCGCGCATGACCTCAGTCTCCACCAGCACAAGATCCGCCTGACGCAGGCGCGAAACACGCGCGAAATCCAGCAAGCGCTGTTTCAAGCGGACTGCAATCGGCAGATTTTTCCAATAAGGACTTTCCGGATAGCAGATTGTTGGATACGCGACACTGACAATTCGCCGGGTCTGCCGCGGGGCTGGAACACCCGCGCCGAAAAAGGTGAAGATGACGCCTATGCTGCGACTCCTGATGGCCTGTTGCAGAGCGCCATATTCAAAGCGTATCCGCTCCAGATAACGTTGTGGCGATATTAGGACATTCGTGTTGCAGAATTCTGACGCCCGCGCAGCCAGGGGACCTTCCTCGGGAAAAACAAAGTGCAGCTGATAATGACGGGACCACTCACTGGCACGGGCATAATCCACAAAATTCATAGCCAGCTGCGCGCCACCGCCGGTTTTGATTGCACTGAAGTCCAGCAGGATATTCATGTTGCCGATTCACCCTGATCCGTTGTCGATCCTGTATCCGGGAACTCCGGAAGAAACAGTCTTAACCACCATGCAGCGATGGCGAAGATTACGTAAAAAACACCGTACAGCGTATTGGACAGATCCATTGCCCCTGACTGCAGACAGCCGAGCCCAATCGTCAGAAATACCGGCACACCCATCACCCAGGCCAATCCAGCGATAAACGGCTGTATCCCACTCCCCATTCGCCATGCACAGAGCAATGCCACCAGTCCGGTGACAGCCGCTACCAGCAAGCCCGAATGTGGCAACAGATTCCGGAAATGATCTACCTTGTTGAAGGTATGCAGCGGAGAAAAACCGGCAGGGTCATAAAAATAGAACGGCATTGTCAGAAGAAAGAAACTGGCACCCGCAACACACAGGCTCTGGACCGACATCCACACGCCTGACTGCCGCATTATTGTGGCAGCCACAATTGGCATCACCATTATGAAATTCAGTCGTGACGACAAAGTCACACCCAGCACCGCAGCCGCCAGCAATATCCGCCAACGGGACGGGTCTGCCTGTCGGCCCGCTTCTGCACGCAACCAAAGCGCAGCCAACAGCACGAACAGGCAGTTGCTTATGTAGTCGGTTCCCACTGCAAACTTGTATATGACGGCCGGGGAAATCAGCAGCACCGTCCACAGCATCAGAACGGCAAGCATAAGCGATCGCAGAACGCGGGCCATCGTGAGCGTAAACAACAGTAGCCAGAACAGATTCTGCCACGCGGACGTGGCCAGCAGCACAAAGGGAATGGCCAGCAGAACCGAACCCGGCAGAGGACTGATCGGGTTGTCCAGATAGGTTCTGGGATAATAGGGATAACGTCCGTTCAGCAGCTCGGTTGCCGCAGCATCCAGCGCATCATCGCCATCGCTGCCCCTGCCAGGCATCTGCACATCCACCATGGGAAACACGGTCAGCATCAACATTGCCAACACGAAAAAACTGAACACCAGAAACAGGCTTGACCGCAAGTCGCTTGCAGACTGACACCAGATGGCAATAGGTTTTTTCCCACGCTCCAGCACTATGACCGCCAGGATAACGAACGGAATGTAGAGCAGAAGCCCGGAAATCCCCGCCATTTTGTTTACGATTCCCGCAGACGGCACTACCAGAACAAGCGCCAGCAGAAACCAGAAAATCCATGTTCGCATGCCAGGATTCACGGTTGCGATTCCTCGCGAATCTCGCTGCTGCAGCTCACGACGTCACGATAGAACTTCTCATAGCCGTCAATGAGACTGTCGACACTGAAGCGTCTGGCAATGGTGCGGCCATTCACGCTGAATGCACTCAATCTTTGCCTGTCATGCGCCAGTATCTTAATACGGTTGGCCAACCCATCCGCATCGTCCGGGGAAAACCAGGCGAGTTCATCGTATCCGGAGACCAGTTCACGATGCGCCGGAATGTCGGAGAACAGACAGGGCAAGCCGATCGCCATTGCTTCCACCAGCACATTCGGCATGCCTTCATACAACGAAGGAAACACCAGCAGGTCGGACTGCTGCATGCGCAGATGAATATCCCGACAGAATCCCGCAAAGCTGACCTTTTCAGCGACGCCAAGCGCCTGGGCCATCTCCTGCATAAGCGCCATCTGGTCACCCTCACCCAGAACGGAAAGCTGCACATTGGCGGCGCTACCGATGCGCGCCAATGCGTGCAGTAACACTTGCAGATTCTTCTGTTCGACAATACGCCCGGCAAACAGGATTTTCAGCGGCTCTGACGATTCCTGCACGCCAGCACCGGACCATTGCAATCCGGCCGAAACGCGCACGCAATTGTGGACGACCACGCCGCGCTTGCGACGAAAGAGTGCCGAATACAGCCGGCTATGACGGGCATTGCTTGCACTGTTGGAAGCTACGGCGTGGGCAAGGACACAGGCCAGCAGCCACTCCGGATAATTCAGCAAACGATGAAAACCCATCTGGTTGCGGTAGGAAAATACGATCTTCTTTCCCTGTAACGCGCCGGCAACCATGGCGGGAATCGTCAATGATGGCGGGAGCCAGACGTGAACGATATCCGGCTGAAGATCCTGCACCGCACGCAGAATGGCAAAAAACATACGCGGGTTCTTTGCCGAAACACCCAACGGAACAATATGCCGGGAATCCAGTGGCAGGGCCGGATTGACAGGATTCACACAGGCAACCCAGTGCTGCACCGGTTCACGCTGAAATGCAATCAGATGACACAGCTGGGTCTCGGCACCGCCGCCGGACAGGCTGTGAATGACATGCAGCACTTTCACAGCGGAATCAGTCATGAACATTGAACTCATACCAGGCCAGGAATGCGAGCAATTGCCACAGATAGCTGCCGCGATCATGCTTCATGCCCAAATGCTGGCGCCAGATTGCCTGCACAGTATTTTCCTGCAGGAAGCGCATGCCCTTTCCGGTTGCGAACAGTTCGTCCGCCCAACCACGCAGATCCGTACGCAGCCAGTGCGAGATCGGCACCGCGAATCCCTTCTTGGGTCGCTCGAACAGCGCAGGAGGAATCCGCCTGGACAGCAATTGCTTCAGGGGCCATTTGGCAACGCCATTGTAGACTTTAAGATGCAACGGAACCGACCAGGCGAACTCGACAACACGATGGTCCAGCAATGGCGCACGGACTTCGAGACTGGCGGCCATGCTGGCCCGGTCCACCTTGTGCAGGATGTCATCCACCAGATACCGACGCATATCGCGCAGCATCATGTAGTTCTGAATGGAGCCGCCCTGCATGGATGCAGGCACAACATCCATTACATCCAGATCTGTTCCATGTCGAACCACACGCGAAGGAATCTGCCAGGTGGAGAGAACGGAGCGGCAGATTTCCTCCGGCGCCTGCGCCAGCATGACAGCGCCTGCCCGCGCGATCTTGCCCGCGCCGTGATTAATTCCATGCAGCCAGTGGCCTACAGGCCGGCGCACACAGGCAGGTATACGATGCAGGAGGCTTTCAGCCCTGGCAGCGCGCGCATAATGGCTGTATCCGCAGAACAGCTCATCGCCACCATCGCCCGACAGCGCCACGGTAACCTTGCTGGCTGTCATCCGGCTGAGCAGCAGGGTGGGCAACACCGAAATATCGGCAAAGGGTTCATCCATCACGCTTGCGATCGAATCCATATTGTTTTTCAGATCGGCAGCGTCAATGATCAACTCGTGATGATCCGTTCCCAGATGGGACGCAATATCCCACGCGAACTCTGATTCATTGAAATCTTTTTCCCTGTAGCCGATGGTAAATGTTTTTACCGGCCGGCTGACGCTGTCCTGCATATAGGCAGTAACCAGAGAAGAATCGATACCACCCGACAGAAATGCGCCCACTTCAACGTCGGCAACCAGACGCAGACGGACGGCATCCGTTAGCAGGCTATCGAGTCTGGCAATGACCTCCTCCGCGTCAATACTGGAAGTCGCATTAAGGCCCTGTGCCGCCACCCGCTCTACATCCCAGTAAGACTCGATTACGGGCGCAGCACCATTCAGATCCAGCGTCAGTATCGAGCCTGCCGGAAGTTTGGATATATTGCGAAAAATGGTAGCCGGAGATGGCACATAACCATAACGCATGAAGAGTGAAAGTGCGTCGGTATCGATATCACCTGTCACCACACGGGCAGCCAGCAGTGCTTTCATTTCTGACGCAAAAGCCCAAAATCGTCCCTGCACCGAGTAATAGACCGGCTTCTTTCCCACCCGGTCGCGCGCCACATACAATTTCTGTACATTGCGGTCCCAGATCGCAAAGGCAAACATTCCCACCAGTTTCTTCAAGGCAGCCTTTAGCCCCCAGTGCTGCACCGCAACGAGCAACACTTCCGTATCGGTACGAGTGCGAAATGTATGGCCACTTGCTTCTAGCTCGCCGCGCAGATCAAGATAATTGTAAATCTCGCCATTGAAACTGATGACCAGACTTTCATCCGCCGACAGCATCGGCTGCTTGCCCGCTGCAGACAGATCCAGAATGCTCAGGCGACGATGTGCCAGCCCGACTCCATAAAGAGAATCAAACCAGACTCCCTGATCATTGGGTCCCCGGTGCGCGATGGAATCCGCCATGCGATTCAGCATCGCAGACGATTCATGCCCACCTGACGGATTATAGATTCCTGCAATGCCACACATGTGCCCAGCACTTCCCGAATGGAGAATTCATGTTACAAAACGTCGAGCCTGTTACCTGGCTGCAGCTACTTTTCGCCACGCCATCATGCGCCACGCCGGCACTACGACCGCGGCCGCCAGCAGAACATAGCCCGACAATATAGCCATCCAATATGGCAAAGTTGTGAGCGCGTTATGGAACGTTACTTTCCAGTCCGCACCAGACGGATGACAGGCGAGTGCAACTATCACTAGTGACAACAGCAGCAAACCGCAGCCATCCAGCCAGTGGTAGCGGTAGTAGCCTTCTCCCGCAAGAAAGTGATTCATCATTCCCAGACTGAGAACATTCACCAGCACGGTGGCTATCGCAATACCATCAAGCCCCCACAGCTTCATCAGGACATAATTGCCAGCGACCTTGAACAGAAACATGGCCAGCCCCAGACGAATAAAATAGGCGTTGCGCTCAATGGCAGAAATCAGGGTGTAAGCCGCCACGCTGGCAAAGTAGAAAGGAAACTGGAGCGCCAGCAGATCCATCAGACGTGCGATGTCATTGCCCTGCTTCGCGCTGATACTGCCGTGCTCGAAAAGAATCGCCACCAGCATGTCCGATGTCATCCAGACCAGAAGCGTGGCAAACCCGCCCACCCACGGAATGATCCGGATGAACGAACGGTAGAAACCTGCCACGGCATCGACATCATGCAGCGCCAGCCTGGCACAGTAGAAAGCCAGCACCACAGGTGCCGCCGATCCGGCCACGAGAGATGAGAGGCCGATGATCATTCGGCTCGAATAACCCAGCAGCGAAACTGCTCCTGCGCCCAGCGTACCCGCCATCCATTGATCCACGACGGGACCGACATAGCTGATCGAATATGCCAGAATCAGCGCCGCAAACCCTGCCTTTACCCGCGCCGTCTGTGTCCGATCAAGCCGGGATGGATTCCACAGACGGAATCTGTCCAGCAGCCACAGCAGTCCCAACATCGAAATCAGCGAAGCAACAGCGCCGCCCGCTATCAGCCCCCAGATTCCGAGCGCATCCCCCCAAAACAGTGACCCCGCCATCAATCCCAACGGCAATCCGAGGCGCAACAATCCGGGAACAAAATAGTGATCGAAGGCCTGCAATGGTCCCTGCAGGGTTTCCAGAACGGCTGAAACCCAGTACATGGGCAGGATAGAAATAAATACCAGGCAGAAACGGACTGTCGTTTCCTGAATGCCGGCCTGTGCAGCCCCCCAGCCAGCAATTGCAGACAACGTCAGTGTCGACAGAAACACCACCAGACACACCCGGAATACCAACCGCACTACCCCTCCACCGATCTCAAGCCGGGCGACCGTATCGGCATCATGCAGAATCATTGGCACAAAAATGTTTCGGCCAGCATTACTGGCGATGGTAATCAGAAGAACGGGAACACTTACCGCAAGGAAAAACAGATCCGTGTCCGTGCTTGCCCCAAGAAAGGTGGCTATGCAAACGTCACGCAAAAGATTGGCGATGGTAAGCAGCAGATTACTGCTGAAAAGTTTCAATATGCGCTGTTTCATTTCAGGAACTTCACCAGCCCCGTCTTGGCAATCAGTTTCCACGCCAGCATGACAATAAGCGTGAACAGCGACGGTTTCATGAAAATTCCAAAATCATTGCGGACGGTAACCAGCAGGTGCCACAAAAAGAACGTCGCAAACATCAGCCAGCCCCGACTCAGAGCCATAGGTACGGAATCGAGTTTTGCAAAAAACAGGCCCAGAAGAAAAAAGTAGGCAACAACACCGGGAAACCCAAAGTTCAGGTAGGGCTCGGCTACGCCACTGAAGCCAACGCCACCGCCCATGGCAAACTGTTCACGCAGGATGTGATAGGTTGCCCAATCCGATGGCACCATCTGAAAAAGAGTTTCCTGATTCGCGCGCATCCCCGACATAATGGCGCGGCGAGAATCCTCGGTGTCCTGAGCAGCTCCAAAATTGGGGATGGATTTCTCAACGTAATACCAGTAAGTCAGTCCGTCGCGGAAGGGTTCCTTCTCGGGCACAATCTTCACGGTATGCGCCGTAACCGTCAAACTGCCACCCATCGAAGCCAGTGCTGAAATGGCGCTGGCATTCTCGGCTGATTTCGAAATTTCGTCGGCGTTCATTTCATCATAGGTGCCGGCATGACGCAGCACGGCGATGACCGGAATGGCCAGCAGGACAAAGGCAATCATCCCAAGCGCCAGGGAATTGGGAATGCGGCGTCCAAGCTTCACCCAAAGAATCGCACCGACCAGCAGCGGAAACATGGCAATGGTGCGATATCCTGAAGCCAGTAAAAGCAGGAAGCCAAACGCGGCGATGACAAACCCCGTGATGCGCTGTGCCGCGCTGTTTTCACTGACGACCAGCGCGATGATCGATGCAGGAAACACCATGGTAAATACGCCGATGAAGCGGCTGTCATGAGCCCCGTAGAAAAGTTCAAAACGGGAAAATGCCAGAAAGTTTCCGAGCGTGGCAAAGGTAAGCAGCAACAGGACAATGGAAGCAGCCAGCATTCCCCATCCTGCAAAGCGGATATGCGCCAGATTAGCGGCACGCACCTGCACAGATTCGTCATTCAATCCTTTCGCAGCGCCCTGCCGTGCAGACAACGGCGCAGACGACGACAGCCCATAAATCCCCATTCCAATTCCCATGGCCGCCAGTGACAGCACCGAGTACCACGCCGCCATATTCACCCACGGAACCAGCGTTCTGGACCAGGCGGGATATTCCATCCACCCAAACGCAACCTGAACAAACAGCCCCATATGAAATACCGACAGCATGATGACGTAGGCTGTGCTGAACAGGTAAATACTGCGGAAATGCACCCAGCCCGCAACCAGGTAACAGACGAGCCAGGCGAAGAAAACATAGGCGACAGTCGGGTCATACTCCTGTCCCTTACCGGGATCGAAAATCCCCAGAGTGGCCATAACCAGCACAGCAAGACTGGCCAGCAACAGAAAACCCGCACCCGTTCGGGAAGGACTGGATTGCACGACTTCAGAAGTTCCCGCAAGGATCATGCGCTCACCGAACATCACGCGGGAAACTGCGCAAGAATTTCATCGAACGCATCGAACCACAAAGGTTGCTGATAGTTTTCAGCAACGCCGACAAAGCACTGGTTCTGCAGCGCCAGCTGACAGGCAGCCTCTACGTCCGCGTTGCCAAAGCCAGGCTCCAGCATTTTCTGATAGAGATTGATGGCAGGCGCCACATGGCTATTACCCTGCACTTCCTTCTGCAAATCCAACGGGCGATTTTCATTAAGCTCACCATTTAGTTCGCCGAAGGAATAAGAGGAGTTCCCGATCAGCAATTTGTCTGGTAAGCGCCGACGGAGCTCCTTCAGCGTGGACCGTAGCGACCCCAGCTGATCCACGCCGGGTTTGGCTTTCAATGCGATGTCATATACCGTGCACTGATCCAGAAAGAGACCATCAAATAAATCTGAATCCAGCACTGCCTGACAGGAATCCAGAAAGGTCTTCTGCCACAGCGCGAGACTGACATCCGGAACACGCCGATATTTATCTGAATCCACTTTCACCATCAGCTCACTGTTCGTGGAATCCCGCAGCCACAACTCGCGACGATGGTAGATGGAAGCCATTTTGCGATGACCAGGTCCGGGCACTGTCGTCTCTTCTGCGGTCATCTGATAGGCGAGTAACTTGATGGATGGATTTAGCTTTCGCAATTTGCGGCGCCAGGCCTTGTGAATGGAACTGTCATCCTGGGGAACAATAACCAGCGGAAATCGTGCGATGATTGCGTCACGCCACGGCTCCTTGAGCGGATCCACATAGGCCGTGCAAAACAGGGGAGGCATGTCGTGCGTCCAGGACAGATCAATGCCGCGCCATTTCCGGTTGCCACCAATATCCGGCGGCAAAGGCGGCACAGTATTCCCTGCAGCATTTCCCGTTGCACGATAAAACGCGCCAAAGCAGGCAAGCCCGGCGGCAGCAACAAAGCGCCTTCTATTCAGCATGATCAGAATTCCTCCTGGTGTCTCCTTCTGCTGGCCTGTGCTGACATTCCGCCTCTTCACATTTTCGCGTCGTTCAGCACAGTGCCCAGAACCGGCTTTTCACCCAGAATTTCAGCAATTCTCTTTAGATCGCTTTTTTCCGTAACCCCGGCCTGAACCACCAGAAGGCAGGCATCAAACTGATCCATGAATGCCAGCGCATCATCGGATTCAAGCACTGGAGGCAGATCAAACAGGACTATCCGTGAGCGGTAGCGCTCCTTGATTTCGTTCACCATTCCCTTTACGGGCGGAGACATGAGACGCTCCGACGAATCCAGCACCGCTTCACGACCAGGCAGCACCACCATGCTTTCGATTCCTGGTGTAAACAGCGCGTCGGCCACCGGCATCTGATGAAGGATGCAATCACTGACACCCACCACCGGTTCAAAGTCAAAATAGCGGTGAATCACCGGATTGCGCAGATTGAAATCCGCCAGCAGAACGGTGTGCCGATACTCCATGGCAATGCTGATCGCCAGATTGATCGCAGTCAGCGTCGATCCCTGATTTGAATGCGCACTCAGCACCGCAAGACTGTTCCATTGATTGGCTTCCATCTTTTTAAGCACCTGCGTGCGCAGCATCTTGTATGCGCTTATCACGCCGGGATCAGAATTCATGTTCAGTACGCGTCTGCTCGCCAGGCTGGCCGTGTCCGCCACATGAATGCGGGTCTGCTGGTAACGGATCGGATACCGGATTCCGTCAATCACTGGCTGTTCACTCACTACGTGCATACTTATTTGCTCCCGTGCCATCAGGCAATTTTCCGCAACGCCATGTACCAGAGCACGTCGATCGGGACGATCAGCAGATGTACCGCCACAACACCCAATACCACTATCATCACGACGCCTACTGAGGCAGCCGTCGCGAGTCGACGCCGCACCACCCTTTCTTCTGCCGTGACAATATGGGGAATCACCGCTAATGGCGGCTGACCCAGAAACCCTTTCAGATCCGCAGCTGTACGGAAGGTCTGATCAACATTTTCCAGCAGCACGACAAATCCACCGGCCGCCAGGATCGCCACGATCAGTCCGGCGACTGCAATCAGAATGCGGTTTGGCTTGACGGGCTTTTCCGGCTGCAGAGGCGGTTCAATCAGCGTAAAGCGCTCGCCCTTGCGCTCCTTCTCCAGCGCGCGAGCCATGCTGGCTTCAAGCTGCTTCTCCTTCAGTTCGCGGTACTTCTGCGTGGTATTGTCGTAATCCCGCGACAGCTCCCGGAACTGCTTTTCCACTTCGGGCGACTGGATCAACGCGGCTTCCAGCGTATCGATCTTTGCTTTCACCTTGGTGCGCGTTTCGCGCAGATGCTGCAAATCCACCCGTGCCGACTCCAGCATGGCCGATAGCTGGATGTAGGCCGGATTGTCGGCATCGCTTCCAGCACCACTGTTACGGACCTGCGGGCGCGCACTGGCAACAAGCTTTTCAAAGCGCGCATTTTTTTTCAGCTGCGCCTGCACATCAGGATGCTGCTCATCATAGCGGGCGCGCAACTCGGTGAGTTCGGCACGATAGATCTCCAGCTGCTTGCGCAGCACATTGACATCGGCAGGAACATCGGCGGAGCCCACCACTTTATCCAGCTCACGTTTGGCTTTGATCACGTCCGGGTGATTGGCGGAATAGGTTGCCGACAGTTCCAGATAGCGATTCTGCAGCAGGCGTGCCCGTGCCTGTGGCGAGAGTGAGCTTTCCGAGGCACCATTGATGAAGTTCGCATTGGGACTTTGCTGGTTCAACTCGCCTTCCAGATAGATCTTGCGCTCTTCAAGGGACTGTATCTGGCGTGTCAGATCCATATATTCCGTCTCTGCCCGGTCCAGAATGCTCAGATTCATGCCGTTGTGTTCGGGAAGTTTCCTGAAATTGCTTTCCTTGAAAGTTGCCAGCGCCTGCTCCAGCTCGGAAGATTTCCTTTCCAGCGCCTCGACTTCCGCAGTCAGAAATTCCTCTGCTTCACGGGCCATTTCATCCCGGGTCTTGAGGTTTTCATTGAGAAACAGGTTTGTCAGTTCGTTGGCGACCGTCTGCGCGGTGCGCGGATCTGTGCTGCTGTAGGCAATGGTGAACGCAATCGTGGCTTCAATTGGGCGACCACTGCGCGGGTCCACCACTTCTGCGCTGATAGTCTGGTGATCAATATCGTCTTTCATCTTATCAACGACATATTCCAGCGGCTCGCGGGTACGCAGTTTCTGGTACAAATCGTATTTCTTGATGATTTCGCTCAGTTTGCCGAAGGTCATCACGCGCTGAATGATCATCTGGATACGTTGATCGGCGAAACTGGTTACAGTGGACCGGACCATTTCCTGCGGAATTTCCTGCTGCTCGATCAGGATAGTGGCGTTGGAACGGTAAGTCGCAGGCGCCAGTGCCGCGTACGCGAGGAAAGCAGCCGCCACTAGTACAAACACTGCCAGTGCCGGTATCTTTCTGCGTTTGATTGCCTTGATTACTTCGGCGAAGTTCAACTGCTCATTTGCCATCGCAATGCCTTGTCTGCTCAACCCTGCTGCATCATGGATGGGCAATCTAGATGATTTTTGTGACCGATATGTTGCAACTATCTTTCAGTGAACGGAAAAGTTTCAGTCCGGTGTCAGAACCAGAGCGCGTAGTCCGCCAGCACAAATTCCAGCAGAATCATGTTGGAACGGGCGATCTCGTCATTACTCACCTGAAGCCGCTCGGCACGCCGGAATCGGGCCGCAACACTGGCTTCCGGCGTCAGCCGGTACCGCCAGGACACGTCCATCTGCACGGTGTCCACATCATCCACAGTAGCAAAATCCAATTCACTGCGTTGCTGCAATCCGGCGAGCGCCAGTGATACCGACTGAAAGTAGGAAACCGGAAAATCCAGGGCCCAGTCAAAACTGGTACGCCGTACCAGTGCGCCCACGCTGTTGGGCGACATGTCGTAGCTGCCAGCGAGATGACTTTGAAATGCGTCACCGGTGTAGTTCCACATCAGGTCAGCCACCGTGCCACGTTCATCGCTGTTGATCTCAATGGCACGATAACCCGGAATCCAGATCACGGATCTGTAGTCGGTTTGTCGGCTGCCTGCCGACAAGCGCACGTCGGACTGGCTGCTCCACTGATGGCGCAACGTGATTTTTTCACCCGTGGTGCGGCTGCCGCCGGCGTCAGCGGCATTGACCAGTTCATTGCCAAACAATGCCAGCTGCACGCTGAACTGCTCGCTCACACTGCGGGTGTATCCCAGGCTGGCGCCGTAATAGTCGTACTCAGTTATCCGGTTTTCCGCCACCACATCGCGGTAGTCCACTGTTTCTGCAGAAAGATCCAGCCCCAGCAGATCACGCTCGGACCATTCGTAGTTGTAGCCTGCCACTTCGACCAGACGCACCCGGTCCTTTTTGTCTGGCAGGGGTGGCCCGGCCAGCTGCACATCCGCCGCCAGCGTGGAATCAAACTGCGCATCAAAATTCGAGTAGAGCTGGCTGCGCTGACCACGCAATTTTCCAGTCAGCGACACACTGGCCCTGTCATTTTCCTGATCGGGATAGTCCTGCAGATATTCATCCACAAACTGCACGCGCGAACCTGCCGAGGCAAACTCCGAGATGCTTTCATACTTCAGGTTGATCTGCTGCGAGGTTCCAGCCAGTTCAAGCGGATCGCCATTCTTCAGGCCATGATTGGAATCGTAAAACGCACCGATGGAAGCGCTACCCAGCAGTGAGCTGTCTCCTGCCATGGCGCTGGCTACCGGCAACAGCAGACATGCCGGCAGCAACGCCAGTGTGCCGGTCCACACACCGGGTACACATCGGACATTGAATACGGAAGCAGTCACGGGAACGGACCTTCAGCGAATTTCAGGGAACCACCACGACATCGCCGCTACGCAACTGGATATTCTGCGCCAGCTTCTCGCCATCCTCGATATCGCCATAACGGAAATTCAGCGCCTGATCCACACCGTTGACGCGTCGTATGATTTTGATGCCGTTGAAATCCGCAAAGGTGGCAGTACCGCCGGCAACGCTCAATGCCTGCAGCACACTGATCGGTCCGAGCAGCGGAAATTCTCCCGGCCGGTTGACCTTGCCAATGACGTAGAATTTGCTGCCAGTAGCACCCTTCAGCACCACGGTCACGCTGGGGTCAGGAATGAAAGTCGCAATCCTGCGCGCCAGTTCTGTCTCCAGTCCCGCAACTGTCAGCCCCTTGGCCCGAATCTGCCCTACCAGCGGAAACGAAATATTACCGTCCGGAGCGATCATGATTTCCCGCGCCAGACCCTCCTCCTTCCACACTGATATTTCCAGCATGTCACCTTCCTGCAACTGGTAGGCGGTCTCATCTGGAACCGCCCCTGCAGCAGGATCTGCAGCCCTGGCGGTGCTCGCGGAAACGATGGCAAGCACCAGGACAACAAGCATTTGAAAAAGGGAGATTCTTGACGACATGAGCAGAATTCCAGAAACCGGAGGCCAGCAGTAAAGTGGACAGGATATGAAAAATATATGACGACTCTGTGTCAGCAGACCTGCATTGCATCGACGATACGGCCAGCCGCCCTGCCGTCGCCATAGGGATTGTGATTGCGGGACATGGCACGGTAATACGCCTGGTCACCCAGCAGCTGTTCAAGCTCACTTGCCAGCAAGTGCGGATCGGTGCCCACCAGCTTGACGGTGCCCGCCTCCACCGCTTCCGGCCGCTCGGTAATGTCACGCGTGACCAGCACTGGCTTGCCCAGCGATGGCGCTTCTTCCTGGATGCCGCCCGAATCCGTCACGATGACGTCAGCCCGTTCCATCATCCAGACGAAGGCGTCGTATTCCAGCGGTTCGATCAGATGAATGTTGTGCTGTCCGCCCAGAATCGCGTGCACCGGTCCGGCCACATTCGGATTCATGTGCACGGGATACACCAGTTGCCAGTCCGGATTGCGCTGCGCCAGCGCCACCAGCGACTCACAGATGTTCTGCAGACCGGCACCAAAATTTTCGCGCCGATGGCCGGTGATCAGAACGCGCTTAAGGCTGTCGTTCATCAGATTGCGGAACAGCCGCTCGCCGAAGCGCTGACGCCAGTAGTCCACCGGATACTCACGCTGGATTTTCTCCCGCGCCAGTAACAGGGCATCGATCACGGTGTTACCGGTCACATGGATACTGGTCGGGTCAACACCTTCCGCCAGCAGATTTTCCTCGGCACGACGCGTCGGGGCGAAATGCAGATGCGCCATGCGCGCCGCCAGGCAGCGGTTCATTTCCTCAGGGAATGGCGCGGAAAGATCGCCGGTGCGCAGACCGGCCTCCACATGCGCCACTTTGGTCCGCTCGTAGAACGCCGCCAGGCTGGCAGCAAAGCAGGTTGTGGTATCACCGTGCACCAGCACATAGTCGGGGCGAAACGCGCGAATCACGTTGCGCATGCCCAGCATCACATTGCTGGTGACATCAAACAGATCCTGGCCGGGTTGCATGATATCCAGATCGTAATCGGGCGTGATGTCGAAAAATCCCAGCACCTGGTCCAACATCTGCCGGTGCTGCGCCGTCACGCAGACGCGCGTTTCAAACTGTTCGCTGCTTTTCAGTGCCCGAACCACCGGTGCCATCTTGATGGCTTCCGGGCGCGTGCCAAACACCACCAGCAGGCGCAGTGTCATGACAGCATTCCACGCGTATCAATGACGATTTTTTCCTTCAGCGCCGCCGCACTCAGTTTGCGGTAAGGTTTGTGATCAACCAGTACCAGCACGATATCCGCACGCTGCAGAACGTCACCCATCGGCAGCAGATCGAAGTCCGGCACCGGCGCCGCAAACGGATCGCTCACCAGCACTTCCAGTTCAGGTTCCCGCAACAGCGTTCGGACAATCTCCAGCGCCGGCGACTCACGAACATCGTCGATATCCGCCTTGAAGCTGATTCCCAGACAGCCAATCACAGGATGTTTGAACCGGCCGGCCTTCTGCCGCACCTTGTCGAGAACCCATTCCGGCTTGTGATCATTGACTTCACGGGCAGTTCGGATCAAACGCGCAGTTTCAGGGGCTGACGACACGATGAACCAGGGATCAACCGCAATACAGTGACCGCCCACGCCAGGCCCGGGATTGAGAATATTCACCCGCGGATGACGATTGGCGAGCCGGATCAGTTCCCACACATTGATCTGCAACTCATCGCAGATCATCGACAGTTCGTTGGCAAACGCGATATTGACATCGCGATAGGAATTTTCCGTCAGCTTCGCCATTTCTGCGGTGGCAGCGTCGGTGACCAGCACTTCACCTTTCACAAACTGCAGATAGAATTCAGCGGCGACTTCGGTGGATTGAGCGTCGATACCGCCCACCACCCGATCATTCTCGATCAGTTCCCGCAGGATATGTCCGGGCAGAACACGCTCCGGACAATGGGCAATGGCAATTTTGTCTTTCAGTTCAGGGCGCAGCTGGAAAATTGTGTCGGCAACCACATCCTGCGTGGTGCCCACTGGCACAGTGGATTCCAGAATCACCAGATTGTGTTCCGCCAAACAGGGTGCCAGCGCCCGCATCGCGGCTTCCACGTAGCGCGTGTCCGGTTTTTTGTGTTCACCGAACGGCGTGGGAACAGCGATGATGAATATATCCGCCGGCTGCGGCTCCAGCGCCGCTGACAGGTTGCCCGAATGCACGGCTGATTTCACCAGCACATCCAAATCCGGCTCAACGATATGCACCCGCCCCTGATTGATGCTGTCGACCACCTTCGGATTGACGTCGACCCCGGTCACCCGGTATCCCTTGGTGGCGAGCAACGATGCCGTGGGCAAACCGATATATCCCAAACCAATGACACAGATGGTTTTGTTCATGATGACAGCCAGGGAAAAAGTGGGAAGGCCCCCACTTTATTCACCCCTGATTGCATCTGTATGACAGCTTCCTTCCAGCTTTATGACAATACATCACGCGCGGCGCTGTTGGCGCAGGGAAGTAAATCCCCAGGCGAACAGACCGCTGAGCAGCAACAGCGCGGAAGCTGGCACCGGCACCGGCGAATACTGCGCCAGCTTAACGCCATAAAGACCAAAGGCAGACGGCGACTGCGTAGTGCCAAACACAGACAGATAATAGCTTTCAGCCGCCGCCAGCTGCACCATGTCGGTCAGCGTGCGCACTTCGCCGTTCAGGCTCAGCACCGACACCACGCGCGTTGCGGTAGTCAGTGCCACCTTGAGCTCATCAAACGCCGCCGGAAATTCAAAGTCCGTCAATGTCAGGCTGTAGTTTCCGGCCGCCAGCCTGCCCAGCTTGCTGACATTGCCATCCGTGCCCGTCATGAACTGCACATCCTCGAAGATCGTGATGGCGGAAGACGACGCAGCCTGAGCAACAAACGTCTGCTGACTTTCTCCTTCGAATGCAGCATCAGTGCTCACCGTGGACGCCTGCGCGCCGAACGAAACACAGTACAATGCCAGACCGGCGCCGATCATGAGTTTAAGCATATGGATTCTCCTTCAATGGATGATTGGTAAGTGCGGTACCAGATTTTCCCGCCGGGTCTTTTTTAAGGTCTTCAATCAATCTGAACGCATGCAGATATTTGCTGGCGAGGTAATCCTTCAACGCCGTCAGCAGATTTTCCCTGTCGATGGGCTGACGGGTCAGCGCCGACAGCTTGATCACCGCGCACTGATCCGATGAGCTGGCCATGACCAGAACATCCAGGTCGGCCTTGTCCACCTTCTTGCCGGGCTCCAGCAGGCCGTCATTGACGATGTGATCCAGCTGGTCCGAATCCAGATCCAGATACCGCGTCAGCTCCTGTCCACAATCCAGCAGGGCGGGAATCAGATCGGCGCCACGGATATCGGCGTCCTGGAATGGCAGCAGCCGGTTCAGCGAATTCTTGATGATGAAACGGAACAGATCCGCCTCCTTGACGCCCAGCCGCCGGGCAATGTCCTTCATCCTGCGATGATCGGTATCGGAAAGCCGAACCGAAATGTGCTGCGTCTTTGCCATATCACGTCCCCGTCTTGTCGTTGGTTCCATTGACAATCCGTTGTCTTCAGGTGCGGGAAATGTACCAGCTTTGTACGCGGCATTGGGTTAATTTTGTGATACAGATCAGTGACACATTTGCGCCGGAATATGACAGGATTTTTAAACACAAAAAAAGGGCGCCATCATGGCGCCCCTGTCATCAAAAATCAATTTTTGTGGCGTTGGAATTTTCCGTCAGTCGTTAGTGTTCGATCCCAGCAGTGACTCATCCAGCTTGAGATCATCATTACGATACTGGTATTCCTGAATCAGGTTCTCAACTTCCACGGACTTGAAGCCAGTGAACGGTTCGCTTTCCTGCATAACTTCCCAGAAACCCTTGTCCTGATAGTTGCCCAGGATCTCCTGATTGATGTCATACAGCTTGCGATTGTTCTCCAGACACAGCTTGAAATTCTGCTCATGCTGCTTCAGCCTGAAGTCGGTTTCCTTGCCCGAACGTGCAGTGCCGGTGTAAAGCTTTTTCAGCTCGGCATATTTCCCCTGCAGATCCACATAGCGTTCTTTCAGTGCATCCACTGTTCCGGCCAGCCTGGTGCTACCCTGCTCCCGCGTCTGCAACTGGGTTTCACTGGTTTTGCGGTAGCGCTCGAAGTCAGCCTTGCTTTTTTCCAGTTCGGCTTTCACTTCCGCCAGCTGCTTTTCGGCCGCCACCTTGTCGGCAGCCGCCTGCTTCAACATCATCTGGGTTTTGGTCAGTGCGGCCTGCAAGGCACGCTCATCCGCATGCACCGGCAGACTCACACCCAACACCAGAATGGCAGACAAGCCTGCTTTCAACAGCGTGTGTTTCATCACACAGTCTCCTTACAATCAGAAACGGGCATTCAGATCGATCTGCAGAATATCGACACCCAGATTGGCCAGATCGATCTGGTCCGAACTCATCCACTTCACGGTCATCCAGGTTTCATTGAACAGGCCGTAACTGCCCTCGATGATGTAACCACGGCTGTCCGTGCCGCCCAGATGAAAATCGGAATCCGCAAAACCATCCACCACGGCATTGGCGCCAAGGTTGCGATAGGTCACTGCCACCTGCCAGTCATTCGGCTTTGCCACAATCGGCCAGCCAAAGGTTGCCTTCAGCAGGAAGCCGTCAAAACCTTCCACATCCACTGGCTGCCCTGCCCGCTGTTCCGCTTCGGCTTTGTCGCCGGCGATGTTCTGCAGGTATTCCGCCGTCAGGATGATGTGATGCGGTGAAAAGGCGGCAATGTCATATTCCAGCAGCGCATCAACAATCGTGTAGTCGTACACCAGCGCATACAGACGGTCTTCATTCGACGCAGGATCGGAATTCAGGATGTTGTAGTAGCTGTTGCCTTTCTGGATATAGTCCGGCGCGGTGTAATCCGTCAGATTCTGGTTGACCGCATTTTTCACGCCCGGCATGTTTTCATAGCGGTAATAACCCAGCCCGAATTTCCACTCATTCTGGCTCCACGACTGATAGGTAAAACCGGTCTGCGCGCCCACCAGCCATTTGTCCTGTCCACTCAATTCATATTCATCCACCGGGAACAGACCCACGGTAACAAACGGGTCCCATTCGCGATCTTCGCTGTCCCAACTTGATGAACGCAGCCAGTACCAGGAGCCGGCGATGCCATCGAACTGCAGGTCGTTGTCCCAGATCAGATCCGTGCGATAGAACGGATTTTCGAAGCGTCCGCCTATCGCCACAACGTCTTCCGCAAAGGTGCTGTATTTCAGATAGCCGCGATCGATCTGCATATCGTAGGAGCGGCCATAATCTCCCAGGGTTTCATTGGTGGAAACCGGATTGGACGTGGAGCCTGTGGCGATGCGGATGCCGGCCTCGACACCCTGCGTCACTTTCGCTTTCATGCCCATCCGCGCACGGGCACGCAGGCGATTGCGATCTTCCGACAGGTTGAGACGGTCATACTGTCCCGTTTCCTTCTGCGACTTGTTGATCTTCATGTAATCGGGATACAGCAGATATTCGTTTTCATCGGCAAACATGATCGACTCGGCACGCAGGCGCACGTCGCCGGAAAACTTGATGCGCTGCGTCCAGTCGGGTGCAGAACCGGGAATGCCCCAGCGTTCGTCACGCGCTTTCTTCATGACATCAGACACCACTTCTTCACGCAGCTCAGTGCGCACCTTGTCGCGAATCTCATCCTTGATGTACTGCGGCACATAGGGCACGCGCACGACAGAGCCGCTCTGCGCCGGCTGCGCATCGGCCTTGCCAGCCGGCACGGATTCGACGCCGGTCTGATACTGCTGGCGGGTACGCTCCTGCGCCTTGCGCACCACTTCCTCTACTTTCTTTTCATCTACCACGCCCTGCTGGATCAGGATATTCAACAGGTCATCGGAACTGATGCGGGCAGGTTCGGCGGCCATCGCAGCGTTGACAGCGGAAGCCAGCAGGCAGAACGATGCCACTGCGGCAGCATTTCGTTTGTTCATCGTATTTCCCCAGACACTACAATTGTGAGCGAATCCGCAGCTTGATCGGCTGCGGCATTTCCAGCGGCGGTGGGTTGTCAAACCGATCCACACTCGCCAGCGCATTCTTCAAAAGTGCCGCCACTTCAGGTTTGCCTTCCCGTTGCTGCACTTCGTATTTTTTCAGCCGGCCGCTCTCATCGATCCAGAGCTTCAGCACCGCGACATATCCAAGATGGCGGAGCCTGTCGTCAGCGGCCAGCACATCGGTAATCGACGTCTGCACTTCGGTGGCGTAGGGGCTGCCACCGCCCAGCATGCTTCTGCCGCCTTTGCGTGCCACCAGCCCGAAGCCGTCGCCACCGGCCGAGGCGTCACCATCCACACCCAGATCGCTGGCGGCAGATTCTTCCATCGGCTCGTCCGGCATGGCCTCGTCCACCGGCTGCTCCTCCATCGGCTCCTCCACTTCCGGTTCCGGCGGTGTTTCTTCCGGTGGCGGAGGCGGTGGTGGTGGAGGTGGCGCGATGATCGTGACCTGCTGCACCATTTTTTTCTGCTCAACCGGTTTGTCGGCAAGGTGCTGGCGGATGAACCATGCAAACGCCAGTGCCAGCAGGATGACAATGGCAATCACAATCGCCGGCAGCGCTTTCGCAAATGCAGTTCGTGTCGTCATTGCTTACTTGACCAGTTTCTGTGTCACCAGACCGATCTGGCGAATTTCAAGACGGCCCATCAGATCCAGCACTTCCACCACGCGCTGGTACTGAATGGCGGCATCCGCCTTGATCACCACCGGCAATTCCGGATTGACTGCCTTGTACTGCGTCAGCAGTGCTTCCAGGTCCGGCAGCGTTACCGGGAAGGTATCCAGATAGATGGTGCCGTCCTGGGTGATCGTGATGGCCTTGGTTTTCGGTTTGGCCAGGCTCGGCGCCGTGCTGGCCTTGGGCAGATTCACCGTGATGCCCTGCACCGTCGCCGTGGTCATGATGATGAAAATGATCAGCAGCACATACGCCAGATCCAGCATCGGCGTTACGTTGATGTCATCAAAGGCTTTGGAATCGTCCTGCACTTGCATGGAATTGCCTCACTGACCGTAATATTCGGCGATGCGGGTAATGAGCTCGTCGATGAAGACGCGCATTTCCGCTGTCACGTCCTTGATGCGCAGCACCAGATAGTTGTAGGCAAACAGCGCGGGAATGGCGACCAGCAGACCGGCCACTGTCGCCGCGAGCGCAGCCGCAACACCGGGTGCAATGGCACCGATATTCACGTCTCCACTGGCGGCAATGGCGGCGAAAGTAATCATTACCCCGATAACCGTTCCCAGAAGGCCGAGGAACGGGCCACCGCTCACGGAAATGGTCAGCATCACCATGCGTCCATTCAGACGCTGCACTTCGCGTGTCATGTCGGCATCCAGCGCTGCGCGAATCGCATCAATCGCTTGCGAAGAAAGTCCGGTTGCCTGCGCACCGGCACTTTTGCCGACACGGGCACGCACTTCGCGAATGCCTCGGTGGTACAGGTGGTACAGCGGTGAACTCTGGAAATGGTCGTGCTTGCCGAAGATGGCCTGTGCAATCGGAGAATTGGCCAGTGCTGCGTCTTCCGCCGACTCGTCAGCGTCCAGCATCGCGGGATCCTTGCCGGCCAGTGCCTGATATTGCTGCAGGAAAGCGGCGTTGTCCTTGCTGGCGCGACGGATGTAGAGCGACTTGCCAATCGTGACGATCCAGCAAAACACCGACATGATGGCGAGCACAAAAATCACCGCCCAGCCGGCTTCATCAAGACTGCCCAGAATCACATTGAACATCTGGCTGCCATGCCCGCCACCACTGCCCAGCTGCTCCACCTGCTGCACGGCAATCAGCGTATCCAGCGGTCCCTGATTGATCGCCGCCAGCTTGATCCAGTCCTGCGCGCGCGCAATCTTGTCGAACCGCACTTCATCCATTTCACCGGTAAATCCGCGCGCGCCATCCAGCGCGGCGCCGATCAGCGTGTCACCGCCCAGCTCCGTCCACTGCACAGGAATTGAAGCCACCACTTCACCATTGATGAACAGCTTCAGATTGTCGGCGGCCAGCACCATCGCCACATGCTGCCAGGAATCCGTGGTCAGCTGCACCGAGCGCGGCGTTTCAAATACGGAGCCACCGTTATTCAGACGTGCATACAGCAGGTTGCCACTGACCGCCAGCTCCAAATGGCTGGCGCCACTGTTGCGCGAGATCAGCACGCCGTCCACCTGCGCGCCCACCGGCTTGACCCAGGCCGAAAAAGTCACACCCGTGTCGGGCGTCATGCGCATCGACGGTGAATCCTGAACCACCAGATATTGTGAGCCGTTGAACTGGACACCGCCGCCGATGATGGAGGCAGGATTCAGGGTGGCTTCATGATTCTGCACGACGTTGGCGTAGGCCGTTTTGTCGCTAATCTGCGTGTCGCCGGCCACAAAGGGCAGTACCAGACTCTGGCTGATATCGAACGCATCGCCGCTCACGGCAGTGCCGGTGGCTTCCGCATTGCCGTAGTACATCCACATCCGCTCGGTGGCAATGCCGCCAGTCAGCTTCGGCAGCTTCACCCACACGAACAGCATCTGGTTGACCGGATCAAAATGCTCCACGAAATGCTTGAGTGGCGTCTTGTCATCATTGGCCACAAAACGCAGATCCGACAGATCTTCTTTCAGCAGCATAAAATCCTGAAAGTTGCCGGCATGCAGACGCACCAGCACCGGCACTTCCGCCTGCGAGCTCTCGACATTGGCACCGGTGATGGATGTGTCGAGCGTCATTGGCGCCCGGTAACTCCACTGGTCGTTCCACCAGGCCGACGCGTGCGCCGACAGCAGGGCCATGAACAGGCAGATCATCAATTTGCAGCTGAAACTTTTCACGTTTCCCTCACTTCCTCGACTCATTGAATTCAGAATTTTGCAGATCGGGTGATCTGAATCAGTCACCCAGTCCGATGATTTCCACTGTCAGGAACGCCACCTGTTGCTCGGCATCGCCGCCATTTTCTGCCTGCTCGGCCACATCGCCGGTGGCAGAACTGGTGGCGGCTGACGCCGTGCCACTGGCTGCGGCAACTGAAGACGAAACTCCGGTGTTGACGGGAACACCGATGGACACACCGCCCACGTCGATGTTGTCGGCGCCTACTACCTGCTGTGCCGCCAGCGTAATGTTGCCTTTGGCGCCGATACCCGCGTCACCCGCGTCGATGACACCTGCAGGTGCGAACAGTGCCACGTCGCCGGCGCCACGAATGCCGCTGCCGGCAATCACCGCGCCGTAATCCACAACTACTTTGCCGGTGGCATCGATGGTGACGTTGACATTGCTGGCGCCGGTTGCGGTTTTCGCGCCACGGCCGGCGTCGATATCGCCTTCACTCGCCCACATCATGATGTCGCCATCCAGTGCAAACGTGCGCGACTGGTTGACGCGAATGCTGTCGTTCACCAGCATGCTCAGATCACCGGTGCGCGTGGTGATGACACCCAGCTCAGCCGCGCCCTTGGTGATGCCCGGCAGCTGGATCGGCAGGCCCACATCGACCCCACCGCCCGGCGTAATCACGCCGACATCGCCACCATCGCGGGTATTGATCGTGCTGAACACCAGACTGACGTCACCATCCCACGGCGTTTTCTCATCAAAAAGTGTGTTGATGGCGGCGAAGCTGCGCTCGAATCCATCTGATGCCGGATCGAAATCATCAGCGCTGGCCTTGCCGGAATCCTCCTGACCGCCCCGTTTCACTTCATTCAGCAACGTGTTGTAGACCAGCACCTGCTGCTGGCGCTCGTTGCCATTTTCAAACTGGGCGCGAGCGACCTTGATGCGATCTTCACGCGACAGGGACAGGAACAGTTTCTGCGCGGTCGTGAGATTGTTGTCATCCGACGACGACAATGCTGCACTCATGTCACCCGGCACCGTACCCGGCAGCGCATCCAGCTGCTCCGGCGACATCGACAGGTTCACCAGCGCCAGCATCGCGTCAGTATCCAGCGTCAGATCGTTGAACGCAGCAGCGAGGAAACTGCCCAGCGCACCATCCTCGTCGCTGCCCTTGACGTAGCGGCTGACAAATTTTTCAAAGTTCGGATTCTCTGCAATACCTGCGAGCACCAAGAGATCAGCACCGTTGTCGGCCAGTGCGGTATTGGTGATGTCGCCATTGGAAACGATGCCACCGGACGCACCCAGATTGATGTCGCGGCCAGCGGTAACCAGCAGCGTACCGGGTCCATTGACGACGATGCCGCTGGACGCATTGTTGGTGTCGATGGCGCCCTGCTCATTGCGGCTGGAACGCACCACCACATCGCGACCGGCACGCACTGTTGAAACGTCGGAAGCAAAATTGTTGGTGATGCTGATGCCGACGTTATCGATATCGCGCCCCGCCACTACTTCGGTTTCGCGGGACGTAATCAGGTTGGTGCCGCCGCCATCGGCCAGCAAGTCACCCTGCAGTGTCACCAGCCGCAACGGGTCGTTTTTGGGCTGGGTGTGCACACTGGGCACGCCCTGCAGCAGAATCGTCGGGTTATCGAGAATACCCAGCCAGCCCAGCAAAACTTCGTTGCCATCACTCACCATGCTTTCGCTGCTGTAGTGATGGGGCGAACCGGCAACCGGCAACAACTCTCCAGCAGTACCCGACAGACGCAGAGCACTCTGGTTCACCCATTCGATATTGCGCGCCGCGTAGATCGCCAGGGCATTATCGGCATTGGGTTCCAGCGCTACGCTCCGATCGAAGATCACACTGCCATTCAACGCGACTGCCGCCACCTGCGCAGGCAGCAATGAACGTAACGCAGCCGTAAACTCATCACCGCTGGACGCCTCGCTGTCCGGATTGAAGTGGATATTGCCATTGGTGGATTCGATTCGGAGCGCGTCAACCCTGCTGTCGGTGAGGGACACATTCTTAGGTACATTGGTGTTGAACTGCGCGTCGCTGAGCGGAACCAATCCCTGATCCATGACCTGGCCGATCTCAATGGAGTCGCGCGCCTTCAGCACCATGTCGCCCTTGCCGAACAGCACAGAAACAGCAGCGCTGCTCTCGTCGGCACGACCGATCTGGCCGCCCGCTTCCACACCGAGTCGCCCATCACCCAACAGGAAGTGGCTGGCAACAATGTCCCGCCCGGCCCAAAGTTCGATATCACCACCACCCTGCACCTCGAAGACATTGGTGGCGGTATTGCCGTTAAAGGGATTGGCTCCCGTCTGTTTCGCTGTTGTTGGCGCAACCAGCGTCAGATTGGTCACGTCGCGCCCCGCTGAAACCTGAATATCGCCACCACCCAGCGTACCGATTCCATTGACGAACTTGTCATACAGTACGCCCCAGGTCGTGATGTCTTTCATCGCAGATACGCGCGGACTGACCTGATCCAGCAGAGAACGCTCATTGTCGATGCGATATAGCCATTCCGTACTGGACACCGCCTCGCCGCTCACACTGATGTCGTTGCCCACGGCGATGTTGATGTCGCCGCCATCATGGCCGTAGAACAGGCGCTGGTTGCCTTTCAGAACACCATTACGCCAGTAGCGGTTGTAAATAGTGCCCGCATCCGGCACGTAAGCCGTGCCATCTTTTGCATACTCGCTCAGACCGCCGCTGTACACCGCACTGCCATTCGCCAGATTCAGATCGCCACCGGCCACCATGTCGATGTCACCAGTGCCCGTGCGCACCAGACTACCTTCTGCAATTTCAATATTGCCGCTTCCGCCGACAGTCGTCAGTGCCTGCGCGGCGCTGGCATCGGCACCGGCAGCAAAAGCAAAATTCCACGACCGCGCCGCAATCGGCGCTGTCTGGCGGAACGTATTCAGCGTGACAAAGCCATCGGATACATTGCCGTTGATATTCAGATTGCCGCCAGCCAGGAAACGCATGAAGCCGGGCGTGAGACTGTCGCCATGACGCCATTCGTCACTCCAGGTGCCATTGCCCGCCGCATCCACCGTCAGCGTCGGCGCCAGATTGATGCCACCGTTGATGGCCATGTCACCGGCGCTGACAAATTCCACGCCGGGCGCCACTTCAAACACATCGGCGTTGCGATTGAGAAGATTGCTGAATCGGCCGGACAGATCTGTCATCCGGTCGGCCATCGTATCCATGAAGCCAGCGATTTCGGTTTTGACGTCGCCATCCAGCAGAGACTGGTCCACCACGTCGGCGGCATAGCGCCGGAAACCCGCCACGATCACGCTGTCGGCACCGGTAATCCGCACGCCGGCGTCCGTGAAATTCACATCATCGTTGGCGTCGTTGCGTTGCACCTGGAACTGCACGGTGCCGCCGTCGCCGGTGCCCTTGCCCGCCACATCAATGGCGCTGCCGTCCGCCAGATTCACAAATCCCTGTCGCGATGACAGCACTACCTTGCCACCATCTTTACCGGTAGCGGTGGCACCGGCATCCAGACGCGCCTGCGTGCCCAGCTGCACGTCGTCACGGGCGAACAAACCAATACTGCCGCCTTCATTGCCGGATGCATCGAGATGACTGTTGACGATCACCGCGCCGGCGTCAGCACTGACTTCAATTTTTTGTGCCTTGATATCGTCGCCTGCCTCCAGCTGCACATCGCCATTGCGCGCACGCCAGACCTGCGCTTCACCAAATCCTTCCAGCTGCGGCAACAGCGATTGCACATTGCTGCCCTGCGCCACATCCACGCTCACCGAGCCGCCAGTCGATTGTGCAAAGCGCTGCACCACCGGCGCCGATTTCAGATCGATTGCACCGTTGGCGGCAGACAGCACCAGCGTGCCGCTGGCACCTGCCACATCCGGCGCCGACACATCAATGACGGTACCGGCCTGCGTCGCGATGTCACCGTTTGCTGTCTGCAAACGCACCGTGCCAGCATCTGAAACCACCTTGTCACCGCCAAAATCGGTGACGCGCCCTGCCACACTCAGCGCGGCGTTTTCACCCAGCGTGATGCCATTCTGTGCCTGCACATCAATTACGCCGCTGGCCGCCTGCATGCGCGTGTCCAGACTGACGTGGTCGCCAGCAAATCGCAGACGCGCACCCAGTCCATCCTGCGTCGACGTGCCCGCTTCACCCGTACTGGCAAGCGTCAGATTGCCCGCTGCCTGCAAACTCAGATCAGTACCGGCAGCAGCCTGCAGTTGCGCGGTCGCCACCTGCATTGCACCCGAAGTCTGCAGCGCGAATTTTCCGCTGGCCTGCGCCGAATCCGTGGCTGTCACCATCACGGAATCAAAACCGGACAGCTTCATCGCGGATTCCACATCGGCTGCGCCGGCCAGCTTCACATCGGCAGCACTGAAGCGGATCTCGCCACCCACCGCCGCGACATCATCCGCCGTCGTGCCGGAAGAATTTTTCAGTGTGACGGACTCAGTCGCATTGAAACGCGCAGTTACCGGCGTCGATCCCACCGCGTTAATGGCCGCCGCATCCAGCGTGAGACGCGCCACATCAAGTGTGAAATCCGATGCCACATCAATGCTGGACAGACTCGTCAGCAGCAGTTCGCGCGCACTCAGATCATTCAGCGCAGCCTGTGACAGCGCCATGCCGGAAGTGGCCTGCTCCGCTCCCAGCACCAGCTTGCCGGAACCGAAGCCAGCCGTGCCGAGGGTATCGATATCGCCCTGCACGATGGCACTGCCGGTGGCATCCAGCACCAGACTGCCCTGACCGAACACCGACGTGCCGGCCTGCAGTTCCAGCGCGCCCGCTGCGCCGGTGGCATTGCGCCGCTGCACCTGCAGTGCATCACCCACCGACGCCTGCAGCAGGGCACCATCACCTTCCACACTCACACTGCCACCGGCGGTTTTGCCGGCGCGGGTAGCCCGGATCTGCGCCGCGTTTTCCACGCGCACGGTATCGGTGGCCGCCAGCAGCAGTTCGCTGACCGTCATGTCCACGTCGCCCGCCACTGTCACAGTGCCGGCGTTGACATTGATGTGATGTCCGTCGTCATCCACGCTGCGCGTGCCACCCAGCAGCAGACTGTCCACGTTCAGCTGTTGCAGCTCGCTGGCCACCAGCTGGATGCCGTCCACTCCATCAGACCGGCTGCCCACCAGCGTGATGTTGTCTGCCGTCACATCCAGACGCCCACCCACACCGTTACCACTCACCGACGCCAGAATGTCGCCGTCCAGTTCCAGCTGGCTGATGGCGTCATACAGAACGCGGCCGGCATCCTGCGGACGGGTGCCGCTGGCTGTGAAAAAGTTACTGGCGTGATACAGATTGAATTCGCTGCGCGTCAGTGCAACAGCACCATTTTCCACCGTAAAGGCCGACCACAAACTGTCGCTGACACCGCTGCCGGCGTTGCCCAGTTTCCCGGCTACCACATTCACACCGGCTGCGGTTTTCACATTCAGTCCCGGTTGTGTGATGTCACCTTGCGGAGTCACCAGCATCGCGCCCGGCAACAATGCATAGCGCGCCGGCAGAATTGCATAACTCACATTCGGATCCAGTCCAGCCACGCCTTCAAAGCGGATCGTGTCACCCACGGCGTAAGGGAAGTCCGCCATTTCCACCGTGTCATAAGGCGCCCATGCGCTGCCATAAGCCGGCACGATGGCGAAGGACTTACCCGCACCGCCGTCCAGTGCATAACTCAATACGTCACGGGAACCGCCCGGACCCGGCACAAATTCATACGCCAGCAGCTCACCACCGCCGCTGATATCCACGGTCGCGCCATCCTTGTGTTCAATGGACGGGGCCGACAGCGCGATACTTTTTTCCTGCAGCGTTTTGATTACCTGCGGCGCGCCGCCATCAACCGGATACAGCCAGCTGCCGTCCGCCTGCACTTCGCCCACGATGACGGTTTGTGCTTCACCGGACACGCTGGTTCTGCTGCCGTCTTCCAGCACCAGACTCTGACGCGCATTCAGATTGATTTCACCGAATGGCGCTTTCAGGATTCCATCCTGAACAATGTGATCGGCGTTGACCGTGACAGAGCCCAGCGCCGAGTAAACAGCGTAATCCTCATCGATACGGAAGCCATCGTCCGCCTGATTGCGGATACGGATGCTGGAATCAGCCGACGGCAGATCGAGTGTGTAGGATGTCTGCGTCGTGCTGTAAATCTGGCTGGCCAGCAGATCAACGTCGCCATAGGCTTTCAGGGAGCCCGTGGGCAGATCACGTGAACCGGCATTGGCGCGTCCACCGCGCAGACGGATATCACCGTGGCTTTGCAGCGTCACTTTTTCTGCATCCAGAAACGCAATGTCGCCCAGCAGATCGATGAAATTCGCAGTCGCCGTGAAACGGCCCTGCACCGGCAGCGGATCAGCAGTTGCAGAATTCTGCGCATCGGTGAACTCGGTACCGATGGCAACATAGGGCGCCGCCACTGACGCATCCGCGCCTTCCACCACCAGCGCCGGCGTTTCCAGACGAATCGATTCAGACGCCACCAGCGCCTTGTCGGTGGCCAGCGTGATGCGCGCTTCCGGCCGTGCCACCACCTGGCCCGACTGAATGTCTGTGTCATTCAGCGCATGCAGTCCCACGTGTCCAAATCCGCCGGCATTCAGCGTATCCACATTCAGATAGGCCACACCATTGCTGTAGGATTCGCTGCCGTTCACCGCCAGCACTTTGTTGCCGCTGGTGGCCAGCTGCTGCAGGAAGCTGCTGTCAACCGACTGATCATCCAGACGGATTTCCAGTTCGTAATCCGCATAGGAACTGTCGCGATCCTGCGGATTGCCCGTGCCACGGCCCGCTGTCGTCATTGTCACGTCGAGCGCACCAGCCTTGCCGCCCTGCACGGCCTTTGCTGACAGACTGGCGTTCATGAACATGCCTTCCGATGCCTGCAACGCAATCTTGCCTGCTGCCAGCTGCACCGGATCGGATTGCAATTTTCCGGCGCGCGCATCGTAATACTGGTACGCGCTGGCCAGGCCATCCGCGCGAATTGATGCGCCTTCGTCACCGAGAATGTAGCCACCTTCAGCGGTAATGCTGACCGTCCCAGCGTCATGGAACGTGACATCCGCAATACCGAGCGGATTGACTTCACCTTTCACCACGGTGGCGCCCACATCAATCAGGCTGCCGTCGCGCAAAACAACCGCGAGATTCGGATCAAGCGATCCAGTGCTGTATCCAGAGGTGCCAACCGCAAGGCTCACATTGCCACCCTGCGCGATGATCGAGCCAGCTTGATCGATGCTGCCGCCAGTCGCCTTCAGTGCAATGTTTGTGTTCGCCAATCCCTGAATGACCGCACCTTCGCCGATGCGAATGCCATCCACTGTCGAACCGAGCGCAATCGAACCTTCCGCCGAATTCAGCGCCAGATCCACACCGCGCTGCAGATCCTGGCGCAGGCCAGTGCTGTCCACCACCTGCGCCAGCACGTTCATATCAGTGCCCGACACCACATTACGCACATTCAGATCGCGCAACTGGTACTGCTCACCCACCAGATCAATGCGAGTTCCATCAGCAACCTCGATGCCATTCAGACCCGCATTCAGCACCACCTTGCTGAAACCACCGCTGACCAGATCCGCCGGCGTCAGCTGGATGCGATCAACTTCGCCGCCAGCGCTGTTCGCTCCGATTGCAAAACCGGAACCACCCAACGTCAGGGTGCCGCCTTTTTTCAGTGAATAGCTGGAAGCATTGCCATTAAATGCCAGTTCGCCGCCGAATTCGAAACGTCCGGCGCTGGCAGTGATGTTGCCGCCGCTACCACCCTTCACCGCACCTTTCGCATTGGCCCAGGCACCGCCGTTGGCCAGCAGATTGGCGCCCTCTTCCACCTGCACGGAGCCGTCAGAAGTGAGTTTGATAGCGCCGGCATCAATATTCAGCGCGGCATTGGGATTCGCGCCCAGCAACGGATTGTCATTGATCCACACACCGCTGGTATCAATGCTGGATTGACTGCCCACCGTCAGCGAGTGCACCGCCGTGGTATTGCCGCTGAGATATTCCGCTGCGGCAATCGTGACATCGCCGCCACGATTCTGAATATCGCCCTGAATATCGACATTGCTGCCTTTCAGGTTGAGTGCGCCATTGCCGTCCAGTGCCAGCGTGGCGTCGGCAGCCAGATCCAGATCACTGCGGGTCTTGATGGAAACGCTGTCGGCTGAATTTTTGAAGCGTTCCACCGAAATCTTCGTCAGGTTTTCCTCGCTATTTCCGGCCAGACGCTCCTGCAGATACTGCTGATATTCTTGTTCACCCACCAATGAAATCGCCTGCTGGCTCGACTGCAGATCCGTGAGATCCAGATCGATCCTGCCGCCAGACACCTGCTTGCTGCCGGCACGCTGATACGGCCCGCTGACCGTATTCGCAGTCACCGTGCCACCGTATTCCACCGTATTCGATTTGATCGTGAAGGAGCCCGCGTCCTTGCCTTCCGCGTAGCCCTGCACAAACGTGCCCTTACCCGCGCCCACCGAAGACGACTTGACCTTCTCCACCACATCCCAACGCTTGTTGTAGCGCTCATTGCCACTGAGAATCGCATCGTAGTTGACGTCGGGATCGGCATCGCTGATGTAGACCAGATTGCCATCGTCCACCAGCTGGCTTTCCAACACATAACCGGACCGATAATTTACCGTACCGCCGGACACATCCACCTGCGCGCCCTGCTGGAAATCAACGTTGCCTTCGCTGTAAACGTTAACTTTGCCACCGGAACTCAGACGCTCGTCCACCGTGCGTTCAATCTTGGCCAGATACGCCGAAATATCCGCGAACTCAATTTCATCGGTATCGCGAACATCCACATAGGCCGTCTTGCCGCGCACATCAGCATCGTTGCGCTGCAGAGGTGAATCCTTCAGTTCATCACCGCGCAGTTCGATCTCCAGCGAATTGCGCTCCATCGCCACCTGCGCAGTGCTCATTCCGGACACATCAATTTTGCTGCCGGAATGAAGAATCACTTTTGCATCATTGCGCGAAACAGACGCCGCCATCGGATCGTCAGGATTTTCGGTCGCCACCAGCGACACAACTCCACCACGACTGGTAATGGTGGCCTGATCTTTCAGCTCAACCGTTTTGCCCATCACCTCGACGAATGAAACCGGCTGCTTGTTGTTATCGGCTGATGTCTTCGCACCGCCGTCAGGTACCACTTCGGTGACGCTGCCTTCGTGAAACGTCACTGAACCGGATTCGGTTGCCTTCGCATATTTAGCCGTGCTGTCCTTCATCGCCGCAGCCACTTCGCCATCGGCCAGCAACGCACCGACCGCCAGATGCTGACTCAAACTGTCCGCGTTGCTCACCGGGCCAATCAGACCTTCATTCACCGTGTCGCGCGCCAGCAAACGAATCGTGCCATTCGCATCCACACTGGTGGTCGCTTTCAACTGCCCGCGCTGATCGATATTCAGCGCCGCCAGCGTGATGTTGCCGCGGTCCGCCAGAATTTTTCCGGCATGATCGATGTTGCCGCCGTCATTCACCTCCACCAGCATGCCGCGCAGATCCGCATCCTGCGACGCCGCCAGATAGACCTTGTCTTTGGCCGCCGCCAGAATGGTCTGGCCGCCGGGCGTGGTAATGGATGAACCTTTCTGCGTTTCCACCTTCGGCGCAAACAGGAACACGCTGCATCCTTCACCGGTAACAATCCGCGCACCTTCAACGCCGTCAATGCTGCCTTCCAGCACAATCACCGAATTCTCGGCCGCACCACCTTCAAATGCCGCCTTGCCCTCGTTGATCGCCTTCACGAAGGACTCATTCATGATCATGTCTTCATCCACGTTCAACGAAGACGCGATCAGCGACGCCACTTCCACAACTGAATTCTTGCCGAAGATGACACCGTTACTGTCGATGATATAAATGATGCCATTGGCCGACAGATTGCCGTTGATGCGCGACGCCGCACTGCCACCACCCACAATTTTATTCAGCGCGATGGAACTGCTGCCTGGCTGATCAAAACGAACAGACGCATCCTGTCCGATATTGAAACTGTCCCACTGCAGGGAAACGCGATCCGACACCTGCTTGATCGTCATCTCCGTCGCCGTTTCCACGCGCGACGCCGCGCCCTGACTGACCCAGTCCACACTGGCCTGCGGCAACTCGGTGGCGGCCACATCCGCGCGCACCAGAATCGGTTGCCACACCAGCAGCGACACCAGACTGTACACACTGGTCTGCCGCAAACCATTGATCTTGCCAGGACGCTCTTTCACCCTTTTCCCCCGGTAAACTGCATGAACCGCGCGATTCTCACACGCTTTTATGACTGATCTATGACGATTTGATGTACTCAGAAATCCAGTACAACCGACGCGTGGGCACGCACATCACCCTCCTCAATGTCGGTGGATTCCTTGAGCGCGACGCCAGCATCCAGCGTAAAGGAAAGGTATTTCTGCATGCGGTAATCCAGCCCCAGACCCGAACTGTAAAGCGTGTCCTCTGTCTCGACGCGGCGGTTATTGCCGTACTGATCCGTCGAAATGGCATCCTTCAGCTGCAGCCAGGCCGCATCCACAAACCAGCGCGTGCGCAACTCGGCTTTCGATTCCAGAACATCCGGCGTCTCCACATCCACCGATGCCACCACGCCGTTGTCGCCCATCTCCTGCGACTCGTAATAGCCACGCACACTGTCAGCACCGCCCGCACCCAGCTGCTCGTTACTGATCAGAGCGGAATCGGCGATCTGGAACTTGCTGCGGCCATTGATGCGCCAGTCACTGTCAAACCGTTCCTGGTGCTTGAGAGTGCCCTGCAGATAGAAAAAATTCGGATGACTGAAATAGCGTTTGTTCTGGAATTCATCCTGTTCACCGCCGCCGAGGAAATTGCGCATGCCCTGCGTCACGCTGAAGCCCATGCGCGTGGTGTAGTCCTCACCCAGAAAACTGCCGTTGTACATCGCGGTCAGGCTGCTGTAACGGATGGGCGTGTTGTCGGTGTCAGCCCCCACCAGATTCACGCTCTCATCAAAATCCTTGTAATCCATGCCCAGTGAAAGCGAGTGCACGTAACCGCGCGTGGACCCCAGCGCCCGCACAAAACGCGCGCCGTAAATCTCACCGTTGCCCACCACCGTCAGATCGGTCAGCGCCGACACTTCGCTTTCGGATTTCACCGCGTACAACGCCACGCGGCTGACATCATCCACCACCGGAAAAATATAGGTTCCTGCCAGAACGCGCGACTCATCCGGCTGTTCCGGCGCCGTCTGCAGCTGCACCGAAATGCTGTGATGCTTCTGCCACAGATTGTCATAGCTAACGCTGGCAGACGCGCGGGTTTCGCTGGTATCCATCGAGTTGTGATTGTTCAGTTCCAGCGAGCCATGCAGCGGCAACTCATCCTTCACCCGCAGATCCACATCCACGGTTCCTGGCGTACGGCCCGGTTTCAGCACTGGCGTCACGCGCAAATCCGACGATGCACCATTGACACGATTCAGATCCGCCTGAAAGCTCGGCACATGCATGGGCTGCCCCTGCTGCAGCGAGCCCACCTGCTGCTTTATTTCACTCGGCAGAAAATAGCGCGAGCCGCTGACGCGCACCCGCGCCACCTTGCCCTCCACCACTTCCAGCTCCACCACACCGCCCACCACATCCTGCTCCGGAATATTCACCAGTACGGTCGGATAGCCGGCATCGCGGTAACTGCGCTCCAGACGCGAAGCCGCTTCCTGCACGGAATCGAAATTCTTGTCCGGCCCCAGAAACGGCGTCAGCGTCAACTCAATGGCGGTCTGCTGCAACAGCGTGTTGCCCTTGACGCGAAATTCCCAGATGGAAAAACGCGGCTGCGCTGCAGACTGTTCTGCTGCTGCACTGGCCTCTGCAGCTGCCACATTGGCCTCCTCAGCCAGACCATTCGCGCACACCAGCGCGCCTACGCAAACCACGGCGATCGAACGCTTCAAGACCCATCCCCCAGACAATCGGATAGTGATTTTCACCAGCTTCAGAAACAAAAAAGGCCAGCCCCATTACAGGGCTGGCCAAGACTACTGTTTCAATATGACAGTCGAGCTGCCAATTTATGACTTATTGATTACAGGCAGATTACTGCTGAGCCTGGAACACGCCACGCGCAACCGGAGCGTTACAGGTAGCCTTGCCGCTGGTGCCGCGAGTGAACTGCATGACCGGCAGGTTGGCGTTGAAAGGCACAACCGGAGTGGCAGTAGTGGACAGGAAGCCAACCGGGCCGAAGTGCGATACGAAAGTATCGTTCACCGGATCCAGAACGGACGGCTTGGCGAAGTCGGTGCGCAGCTGGTCCATGACGCGCTTCTGGTTGCCAGTCGGAGCCGCAACGCCGTTGGTCAGGTTCTTGCGGTACTGCATGGTGGTGGCCGCCCAGTCCATGTAGCTGCCATTGGCAGTGTTGGCCAGGGTCGGTGCTACACCGTTGATCTTGATGAAGCTGTACTTGGTGCTGATTTTTTCCAGGGACTGCAGACCAATGGCCCAGCGACCGGCGCCTTCCAGATCAGCCAGACAGTTGTCCACGTCGCCGGAACCGCTGTTGCTGAATACTACAGCCGCATCCGTCGGGATGCCGCGTTCGTCAGCGTAACGGGTCCAGGTGCCACCAGCAGTACAATCGGCTTCCAGAGTGTTCTGCGCGCCCTTGTCGCTGTGGCAGATGGTGTTGTCTTCAGCCGGGTAGGCAGCAGAACTGGCACAGGGTACGTTCAGGAACATCGCGTTGGCAGTCGCCTGGGTGCCGGAACCATCCACACGGCGGCAGATCGATACGATCGGGTTGGCCGGAGTGGCCAGGCCGGCGTTGGCAGCCACTGTCACCAGATCGTCAGTACCGAAGCTGATATCGCTCCAGTTCACGATGGAACCTTTCAGCAGCGCACCGATCTGGTCGTCTGTCAGCGACGGCATGTTGGCCAGGATCTGGGCTTCAGTTGCGGCTTCGCTCTGGCCTTCCACCAGGTTGTCGCCATCCAGATCCGAATCCAGACCTTGTGCTTCCTGCAGTGCACCGTACAGGGCGTTGGTGACCGGAACACCGAAAGTCAGGGCCGCCACGGTTTTCACATCCAGGTTGGCGATCTGGGCAGAGGTTACGGAAGCAAAACCATCCGGAACGTTCGGTGCCACGAACATGGCCGGCTCAACGTCAGACACACCCAGGTCGGACACCACGTTTTCAGTGGTGCTACCGCACTTGTACACGTCAGCAGTGCCGGTCACTTTACAGTTGGTGGAGTTCAGTGCCATCTGGGCAATCGGGGTTGCGCTGGCAACCGACTGTACACCCCAGCCCGAACCGCCGGCAGAACGCTTGCGGAACAGCACGTTCACGTTGGTGGTACCCGACCAGCCAGTGACCTTGGTACGGTCAACTGTGCAGAAATAGGCCGAATAGCCAGTGCCCGGATGCTTGGGCGAGGAGCCCGCGCAGGCAGCGTCATTACCCGATGCGCAGGTATCAGTGTAGATGGACAGAGTGCCAGCCACGCACAGGTTGTCCAGCACGTCCTTGAAGCCCTTGTCCGAAGCAGTGGCGCCGGAGATGTTGATGGTCATGCCGGGGGTCACGGCGGCACGGCTGGTATCGATGCCGTTCAGGTTCAGACCGGCAGCGAAAGCGCCGCTGCTGGCGAAGGCAGTCGCTGCTACAACGGCAGCATGCAGTTTGTTCAGTTTCATGGGATTGCTCCAGTTTGCGTTTCAGAGAGGTAAAGAGTGTTCAAACGGGAGCCGCCGCAGCGGCCCCCTTGCAGCGAACTGCAATTACGCCTTGCGACGGCGGGAAACAGCACCCAGACCCAGCAGGCCGGAAGCCAGCAGCCACACAGCAGCGGGAACCGGAACAGCGGAGTAGCTGACAGTGTTGCTGGCCAGATCCAGAGTCCAGCGACCGGCGAACTTGGTGTCTTCACCGCCAGCGAACGTGGATTCAAAAGCCCAGAAGTACATGGACTCATTGGAAGCGGCAGCAACGTTTACCGGGAAAGTGTCCAGAATGTTGTTGCCATATACATCGGCAACACCGGCATAGAGGCCGTTTGCCAGATCACCATAGATGGCATTGTTGTCCGCTACGGTGCCGGTCATGGCGTTGTTCAAAGCCGGGCTCATGGCGCCTTCAACCTTGGCCTGGATACCGCTGAAGTTGGACGCAATGGAACGGTCAACAGTCGGGTTTTCTTCTCCGTCGTTCACGGTCACCATGAAGCCGTTCTTGTAACGCTCAGGGTTGGAGGTCAGGGTGGAACCGGCGCTGTTGGCAAATACCGACCACTGGATGTCAGCCGCATTGGAGTTGGCGAAAGTGCTGGCGAACAGTGCATTCAGCTGCGAGCTGAACGAGAAAGCCGCGTTCTGGCTGTTGTCATAGAAGTTCAGGTAGGAATCACCCAGATCCTGCACAACGGAAACTTCCAGAACCTGATCCCATACCAGCAGAACCAGCTCACCGTTACCCGAGTTGGCACCAGAAACAGCGTTCTTGCCGTCGTTCCAGTCAGCGTTGGCAACAGAAGCTGTGGACAGCAGGGCCACGGCGGCAGCAAGTGCTTTGAATTTCATCTTTCATTCCTCTCGATGATTAAAATTTAAAAACTCCGATTGGGTGCGAAAACAGAATTTCCGCAGGTTTTGAAAATCAAGCTCCACCGTCGTCCACCCCAAACTCATTTCTTTGCGTGCTGGAACTTTTCGCGAGGTTGAATTTCAAAACGCCGCCACTATAGCGAAGCGCTCGCGGCGAACGGTGAACGTTTGGTGAATGTTTTTTTAATTTTTCAACACACAAAACAAAGAGTTAGCAATCAAACGCAGAAACATTTCTGTCATTCAAATCGCAAAAGAGTGGCGTGATTCTGTAATGCAGCTGCAACACGCGCAGCGCTTTTGGAAACGTATTCCGGCATGGCCATGCAACTGAAAATCACTGCAGGTCGTTGATATGGAATGCAACATGAGAGGAACAACTCACCCATCCGGAAATTCACGCGGGCACACTGTAGAAAAGCGCGATGGCAAAACGATGCGAGATTGATGACAGGCAGTCGCAACCATCCACAGTGTTTTCAACAGCAGGGACAGCAGACGCAGATGACATAGGCACGGTGCCGGCAAGGTAAATGCAGCAGGCAGGAAATAGCGGTGGAGTCGCGCCGGGTGAACGCGGAAACAAAAAAGGCCGCCTTGCGGCAGCCTTTTCATGTCTGAGAATCTCAGGAATTTTGGTGGGTCGTGATGGATTCGAACCATCGACCAATTGGTTAAAAGCCAACTGCTCTACCGACTGAGCTAACGACCCAACGGCTGCGTATATTACTGATTAATTATTAAATCACAAGCCTTTTTTCAAAATTTATGGTCTTGATTTTTATGAGTTTTTTTGAATCATCCCTGAAGGCTTCATAAAACTGACAAAAATCCCTGAAAACATTGCGATTTTGCGCAGCTCACGGGTGATAACGGGTGGGATCAGCAATACCCGCCTGCAGAAAGCCCTGCTTTCGCAACCGGCAACTGTCACAACGCCCACAGGCCCGCCCCTCGGCATCCGCCTGATAGCAGGACACTGTCAGTGCATAATCCACTCCCAGCGTCGTACCCGTCCGGATGATTTCAGCCTTGGTGAGCGTCAACAGCGGAGCCTCAATGCGGATGGGCGAGCCTTCCACCCCTCGCCGGGTCGCCAGATTCGCCAGCTGCTCAAAAGCAGCGATGAACGCCGGCCGGCAATCCGGGTAGCCCGAATAATCCACCGCATTGACGCCAATGAAGATGGCGTCCGCATCCAGAACCTCCGCCCACCCCAAAGCCAGCGCCAGAAACACCGTATTGCGCGCAGGCACGTAGGTGACCGGGATACCCTCGGTAGGCGCCTCAGGCACCGCAATCGCCTTGTCGGTCAGCGCAGAGCCACCAATGTCACCCATGTTGATATGAATGACCTTGAATGCCGCCGCCCCCATTGCCTGCGCAACACGCTCAGCCGCCTTCAACTCAGACTCATGGCGCTGCCCATACTCAAAACTCATGGCATAACAGTCATAACCCTGGTTGCGCGCCATGGCGAGGCAGGTAGCCGAGTCCAGCCCGCCCGACAGCAATACCACCGCTTTTCGCTTCTGCATCATCATTCAGCGCCCCGGCCCGTCTTCCCAAAGAAGCTTGTGCAATTGCATCTGGAATCGCACCTGCAGACGGTCTTCCAGAATCCACTCCGCCAGCTCGGTCGGCTCCACCTGTTGATGGCTGGGGGAGAACAGCACATCCTGAACCCGTTCCGTCAACTGCAGCTCATCCACCTTCATCCGGGACCACTGATAGTCATTGCGACTGCAGATCACGAACTTGACCTGATCAAGGGGCTTCAGCAGGGGAATGTTGCTGTAAAGGTTACGGTGGCTCTCGCCAGAGTCCGGCGTCTTCAGATCCAGCACCACGCTGACACGAGGGTCGACATGATCGATCGCAAGCGCGCCACTGGTCTCCAGCGAGACCGAATATCCCGCGTCACATAACTGAGCAAGCAACGGCAGGCAATTGGGCTGCGCCAGCGGTTCCCCCCCCGTCACTGTTACAAAACGAGGGTTATAGCGGGCAACCTTCGCCAGAATATCGTCAAACTCCAGCAGATCACCGCCTGAGAATGCATAGGTGGTATCGCAGTACTGGCAACGCAGGGGACATCCGGTCAGCCTGATAAAAACCGTCGGAAAGCCGACCGTTCTGGCTTCACCCTGAAGGGAATGGAAAATCTCGCTTATGCGAACCTGGGGCACGGGCGGTATCCGTTAACAGAGGGGGACGACATGTTACATGAAGCCCCCGCGATGACTCAACGGACCCCGCTAGAGGGTTTTGAGAAGATCCTTCGCCAGATTGGCGGCAGGTTTGTCCGGGTGCTTCTTGATTAACTCGTTGAGGGCACTCTTTGCCTTGGCCTTTTCGCCCTGGCTCGCAAACAGCTTGCCGAGCTTGTACATGGCATCCGGAACCTTGACGTGGTCAGGATGATTGCCCAGCAAACTGATGAAATGGGTCTTGGCCACATCCAGCTTGGGCGGCTTCAGAGCCATATAGGTTTCGCCCAGCCAGTATTCACAGTAAGGAGCGTACAAACCATCCGGAGAACGCTTCAGCAACTCTTCCAGAACCGCAATCGACTCTTCGTATTTGCCGTCTCGACGAAGCTGGCTGGCCTGGTCATACAACTCCTTGTCATCGCCACTGGCCACCACGGCTGCCTGACCTGTTGACGCAGAAGATGCAGACTCTTCCGAAGCTGCAGCGGGTTCTGATGCAACCGCACCGCCGCGCAACTGATTAATTCGGGTATCAAGATCAAGATAACGATCGCGAGCCTGCTTCTGCATCAACTCGATATCGTGGGTCAGTTGTTCGACCGTTCCCCTCAGTTCCTGCAGCTCCTGTTGCATCTGCTGCATCTGCTGCATCTGGGAATAGCTGTCTGTACCGCTGGAATAGGAGCCGGAGACTGCCGGTCGTGCGGTATCAACTGCAGGAGAATAGACAGCGCCGCCATCACCACCACCGGTTCCATAGGTTTTGACACCGGAACCATAAACGGTAGCGGGTGCCTCTGATGGGGAGTTACTGCTGGGGCTACCGTAGCTGGTGCTACGTTTGCTGCTGGAGAGAGGTTCGTAAGGAGGTGCAGCTACCACCGAAGCGGTGGTAGCTGCCATTAGCACACAACAGGCTGCTAATCGAAGCATTATTACGGAGCTTCAGAAGTGTACTGCAGTTCGGCGCGACGGTTTTGAGCCCAGGAACCTTCTTCGTGGCCCAGTGCAACCGGACGCTCTTCACCGTAGCTGATCACTTCGATCTGGCTGCCAGCAGCGCCTTTGGAAGACAGGTAAGCGGAAGCGGCTTTCGCACGACGCTCGCCCAGAGCCATGTTGTATTCGCGGGTGCCGCGCTCGTCAGCGTGACCTTCAACGCGCAGTTTGGCGCCGGGGTGAGCAGACAGGTACTGGGCGTGAGCGTTCAGGGTAGCTTCGGAATCAACACGGATGTCGTAACGGTCGAAATCGAAGTAAACAACGCGGTTCTGCAGGGAAGGATCTTGCGAACCGTAACCAGCTTGGGAATCGGTAGTGGAACCGGAAGTGCTTGCAGTAGTACCAGCGCCAGCGCCAGTGTCTTCCGGAGTGGAGCTACAGCCAGCGATGGATGCAGCAGCGATCAGAGCGATAAGATGATTACGGGTAAACATAGGCATAGCAAACTCCTAAAAGATGGACCTCGCGGATATTAAGGGTTCATTGAAGCTTTTAAAACAGGCTGCAACAAATTTTTTACAAAAACGGCGACCAGCTTGGCTCCCGCACATCTCCAAAGCGCGATGGTAGCTGCACTTTAACACGCCCGTCTAAGGATACCGCACCCAAAACGCCACGACCGCCCTTGAGCGTGGCGTACAGAATCATACTGGCATTGGGAGCAATACTGGGCGATTCATCCAGATCAGTTTCTGTCAGGACATTGAACGTGCCCCGAACCAGATCCTTGACCGCGATATGGAACACCCCGTTAGAGCGATGCACCATGGCCAGGAAACGACCATCTGGAGTCAATGCTGGACGCGCATTGTAATTGCCCTCGAATGTTAATCGTTCCACCTTTCCGGATGCAATATCCTGCCGATAAATTTGTGGCGATCCGCCGCGCTCGGAAGTGAAGATCAGGCTGCGCCCGTCAGGCGACCAGGTCGCCTCTGTGTCGATGGCATAGTGATTGGTGATTCGGCGCAGACTGCCGCTGGACACGTCCATTACGTATACCTCGGGGTTGCCGTCCTTGGACAGGGTCATCGACAGCTGACGTCCATCCGGCGAGAACGAGGGCGCTCCGTTGAGCCCAGGGAATCCGGTAATTTTCTGCTGGCGCCCCGTCATCGTGTCCTGGATATATATAGCAGGACGAGTGCTCTGGAAGGAGACATAGGCAATGTGGCGGCCGTTGG